>JAITVU010000018.1 GCA_031285645.1 Oscillospiraceae bacterium
CAGGCCGCAACGACTTCGGGCGACTGGGACATGATATTGTGCTCGCAAGGCGACGTGAGGCCCTCCTGTCCGAAGAGATGGAGCTTTTCGAGCGGGAAACGCGCCATGAAGGGGAGCACGTCATCCTGCTGTATCATAAACGCCTGTGTGAAGCCAAGTCCCGCAAAGCTCTCATTGGCCAGTACGCTGGAGAAAAAGGGATCCTCCTTTTTATCGAGTATGGCTTCCGGGACCTCTTTCATGGCAAATATCATGCCCGCGAACAAGTTGATGAAAGTGGCGAAAAAGACGCCGCCGGGCCTGAGCAGGCGCAGCGCGGCATCGACGGCCCGCACGCGGTCGCCTTCCTCAAGCAGGTGGTAGAGAGGGCCCATGAGCAGGACATGGTCGAAGAGGCCGGAGACACAGGCGTCGGCCTCCCCACATACGGGATTGAGACTCAACCCCTTTTCCCTGGCTTTAGCCGCGGCGAAATCAACATTGGCTTGTGAGAGGTCCAGCAGTGTCACCTGGCAGCCTTTTTGCGCAAGATACAGGGAATAGCGGCCCGGGCCGCCGCCGATGTCAAGCACTTTATCGCCCGGTTTGATATATCGGTCAAGATACCGGCATGTCAGAATAAACTCCGGCCGGCCGTCGATACGCACCCACTCAAGCGCCGGATCGGTGTCATAATAATCTTTTACAATCTTAATTGTGTCCATAATTACTTCTCCTTTTTTCCTGTGTGCTTCATAGGCGTCGACAATGTGTTGACGGCAAAGCCGAGTTTTTCATAAAAACCCACCTGCTCGTTGTATGAGAGTAAAATGCGCGATATATAGCTTTTGTAGTTTTCAAGCATTTTCTCTGTTATGGTCCGGCCAATCCCCTGACCCTGGTATTCGGGGCGCACGAGAAGCCAGTGAAAATACACGGTCATGACGCCGTCGCTCATCGCCGTCATCAGACCCACAAGCTGATCACCGTCCCACGCGGAGACGACGTTTTCGGAGTTGTGCATGGCAGTTACGAGTTTGTCGGAGAAACGGGCCGATTCCCAGCCGACGGAGTTGAACAGATCTTTAAGCTGCGCCGATGTAAATTGCCGGGTTTGCGCGTACGTGATTGCCATATATATCATTCCTTTCTTTATTTCGCAATATTGTTGGTTCCGAAACGTTTGAGAATACGCATTCAAATGAGACGCTGGTTTCAAATACAACAGTAGTGCTGCTTGTATTTGGCGTGTTCCACGCGCGCCAGGCACATCAGCGCTTAAACAGGCCTCTGCTGTTTCAAAGCGAATTGATTATAAAATAAAAAAAGCGGATGAAAGCTTTTTTGCTTCCATCCGCTGATTGCCGAAAACAACCAAATTACATTCGGGCAATAGAGATAAAAGCCTCGTAACCTGCAAAGTTACCAGACTGTTTGGTATCATTATGCTGTAGGGCGAGGCTGTTGTAGTGAATCATATGCCAATATCCCTCATGTAAAGATTTTTACCATTCTAATGCAGGCCGGGAGAAAAGTCAAGGTTTTTTTATATGTCAGGCTTGAATTAACCAAATTATCGGTTTTAATACGATAGTTGAACGGTTAATATTCAATATATGCCACAGCGCCGCAAATCCCCTTGGCGGCTTGCCGCCAAGGCCACAACGCGGCTTGCCGCGTTGTGGGGCCGCGCTTTTTAAAGCGCGGCGGATTTGCGGCTTCGGGCGGATTTGCCTTTGAGCGTTTTAATAAAACAGGGTATGAGCTGTTTACAGGCCGTTATCATAATGCCTGGTGTCACGGCGCGTCCACAAGCGTCCAGGCAACGGCGGTTTTATAAGAGGTATCGCTGTAAATGGCGCCGGGATTAAGTCTGATCTGGATCCCCTGATCAGCCTCCCACTGAATGCTGACCGTACCGCCCGCGGTTTCACCAGATTGATAAACGGTAAGGGGTTCGTCCGTGAGCGCGGACGATGCGCCGTCCGGCCCTGTGAATACAATGGCGTTGGGCATGGCGCTGGCTTTGCCGTTTACGACAGCGATCAGGGGATGGGCGAGCGCGGCGTCCAGACGCCAGGCACGCGGCCTGGCCCTGTCATCTTTAACCGCGATGGTGAAGGGACCTTCATTTCTCATAATTGTTACAGGGTGATCCGGTATGGGAACAGAGCCGAACGTTACGGCATCGGGCACGCTTTCAAAAGCGAGCGTGCCGCTGCCGTCCTTTACCGGCGCGGTTTGACGCATGGTGAGCCCCTTGTGCCGCGCCTGCACGCTTGCCACGCTGTCCACGGCAAGCGGTCTGTCCGGTATGGCCAGGCTGTATGCGCCGTCCGCACCGGCTGTTCCATCTGCGCGCTGAATAGCTCCGCCGAAGACAGTGACCTCCGCGCCTAAATGCGCATTCGCTTCGCTTCGGCCTGTCAAGCTGGTATCGTTATGGAAAAGGGGATCAACATCCAAAAAAATGGATCCAAAGGCAACGAGCTGGTTGCCTTCCAGATTGAAATTCCTGGCGTCCAGTTCTGATATGACAGGATCGCCGGCCAGATTGTGTGTGATGCCGCGGTTGGTTTCCCCGCTGTATATGCCGGTTAATTCCAACGGCTGTGAGCCGGATTTGTTC
Source organism: Oscillospiraceae bacterium (assembly GCA_031285645.1). Lineage (GTDB taxonomy): Bacteria > Bacillota > Clostridia > Oscillospirales > Ruminococcaceae > WRAV01. The sequence continues at coordinate 2,609 of JAITVU010000018.1, forward strand.
CAGATATGGCTGGGCGCAGGTGTGAGGTTCTCGGATGCCGGCCACTGTGTTTTTTGCCAGACATTCAAAGCCGATGCGCGGATA
>JAITVU010000034.1 GCA_031285645.1 Oscillospiraceae bacterium
CGCGTCTGAAAACGCAGCTGAAAATGGGAATTAATCGTTGGATTAATGCGAAAAAGATGAACGATCCATGATATTATTTACGCAGCGCTTTGATAGACTTGACAATAAGAAAGATAAAAAAAACAATCTCCATTAACGAAAAAATGGGAAACAACCAATTCAGTGATGACAATAAATCAGTGGCAACATAGATTGCGGTCGGGCCGTCTGCGCCCCCAATAATGCCTATCGCCTCTGTACTATTTAATGAGATTCCAGTAAATAGGGGAACAAATACTGAAGCCGCTCTGTATAATTTGGCCAGCAACAAAACGCCAGTTACAGCGATTACAAACTTTAACTCTTTCTTTGATAATTCCAATATCGGCACCCCACATCGAATTAATTCACCTTATATTCCGCAAACCACATAAATCTTATCACAATAATCGCTTCGTAAGCGATTATTGCTTCAAGGTGTCCGCGCGTGCTCGAGCAAGGCGCTCAATGCCGCCACGCACTGGTCCTCCGATATGATGTCCTCCGGCAAGTCAAAGCCCTGCCGCCGTAGCGCATGGACGAGTTCCGTCGCTTGCGGCACATCCAGTCCCACCGACTGCAGGGCCTCCACATGGGAAAAAACCTTGCCCGGGGTATCATCGAATATAATCTTGCCGTCGTCCATCACAACAACGCGCTCGCTTTGCGCGGCCTCGTCCATAAAATGGGTGATGAGCACGACGGTGATGCCAAAGTATTTGCCCAGCGCTTTAATGGTGCGCATCACTTCCTGCCTGCCGCGCGGGTCCAGCATGGCTGTGGGCTCATCAAGCACAACGCAGTCCGGGCGCATGGCCACAACGCCCGCGATGGCCACGCGCTGTTTCTGCCCGCCTGAGAGCTGATGCGGCGCGTGCGTTTTATACTCCGTCATATTCACAGCGTCCAGGGCTTCATCCACCCGCCGCCTGATTTCCTGGGGCGGCACACCCATGTTTTCGAGCGCAAAGGCCACATCCTCCTCGACAACAGTCGCGACGATCTGGTTGTCGGGATTCTGGAACACCATGCCCACATGGCAGCGAATATCGAGCAGCTTCGACTCATCGGCCGTGCTCATGCCGCTGACATACACAGTGCCGCCGGACGGCAGCAAAATCGCGTTAAAGTGCTTTGCCAGCGTCGATTTGCCCGAACCGTTGTGGCCAAGCACCGTGACAAACTGCCCCTTCGTCACTGAAAAGTTCAAATTGTCGAACACAGGGACAGCCAGTTCCAAAGCATCCGGCCGTATATATGCAAAAGATATATTTTCACAGGAAATAATGGGATCCAACTCTATTGTCAGTCCTTTCGCCGGCACCCGGCCCGCATTTACGCGCACGTCGTTTTATCTTGCACACTGTAATCAATATTTCCACTTGCCTGTTTGTCCGTCAGAAGCTCTGCCATATAGCCGTGCTGCCGCAAGGCAAAGCTTGTCCCGTCGCTTTGACCGCAAGGCCAATCTCGCTGCTTGTCACTGCGCCGCCGCGCGGCGCTTTGATCAGCACAGCCAGAATATAGGCCATCACGGACGGCGACAGGCCGGTTGTATAGGAATTGAGCATAAAAAACAGGGCGTTATCGCTGAGCAAAGCCGCGCTGGCCCGCACAAGGTCGAAAACGGCGTCTTCCAGCTTCCAGACCTCGCCCCCGGGTCCCCGCCCGTAAGAGGGCGGGTCCATTATGATGCCGTCATAGGTTTTGCCGCGCCGCGCTTCGCGCTCCACATACTTTTTGCAGTCATCCACAATCCACCGGATCGGTTTCTGCTCAAGACCCGAAAGGGCCGCGTTTTCGCGCGCCCAGGTCACAATGCCCTTTGAGGCGTCCACATGGCAAACCTCAGCCCCGGCCGCGGCGCAGGCCAGGGTGGCCCCGCCCGTATAGGCAAACAGGTTGAGTACGCGCACAGGCCGCCCGGCGGCGCTTATCACATCCCGCATATAATCCCAATTGACGGCCTGCTCCGGGAAAAGGCCCGTGTGTTTAAAGTTGGTGGGCCTGATGCGGAAGCTGAGATCCTTATAGCTCACCGTCCACTCCCGGGCCGGCAGATTCGCATCGTCCCAGCGCCCGCCACCGGTATCCGAGCGGATATAGCGCGCGTGCGCCTTTTTCCACTCGGGTCCGCGCGGCGTTTTCCATATCACCTGGGGGTCGGGCCGGATGAGCGTATAAGGGCCCCACCGTTCGAGCTTTTCGCCGTCCGTCGCGTCCAGGACCTCAATATCCCGCCATTCGTTTTTGATCCTCATTCTGAGACAATCTCTCCTCCAGCTCATCGACGACCTTGGTTGCCAGCGCCTCAATTTCGTCCTTGTCTTTCCCTTCTATCATAACGCGGATGAGCGGCTCCGTACCGGATGCCCGCACCAAAATGCGCCCGTCGTCCCCAAGCTGCTCCTGCGCTTTCTGAATGATCACATCCGCAGCCTTATCCATGCTGAGCTTCGATTTCATAACGGCGTCCGCGCGTATGCCCTTGAGCACCTGGGGATAGACCGTCATCACGCCGGCCAGTTCGGAAAGCTTTTTGCCTGATGCCTTCATGGCGGCCAGCAACTGAACGGCGGTCAACTGGCCGTCGCCCGTCGACATGTGGTCGGACAGGATGACATGGCCTGACTGCTCCCCGCCCAGATTGAAGCCGTGCTGACGCATGCGCTCAAGCACGTAGCGGTCTCCCACTTTCGTGGTCTCGAGATTGATGTCTTGCGCCTGAGCGAATTTAAAGAGTCCCATATTGCTCATCACGGTGGCGACAATTGTATTATTTTTAAGGCGGTTCCGCTTTTTCATTTCCAGAGCGAGGATTGCCATGATCTCATCGCCGTCCACCACCTTGCCGTTTTCATCAACCGCGATGCAGCGGTCGGCGTCCCCGTCAAAGGCGATGCCCGCGTCATAATGGCCGTCGGCGATGTATCGGCACAGGTTTTCCATGTGCATGGTGCCGCAATTTTTGTTGATGTTGATGCCGTTCGGCTAACAGGCGATGATGTCCGCCTCGGCGCCAAGGCGTTCAAAAAGCGTCTTAGCCGTCGCGCAGGCGCTGCCGTTCGAGCAGTCCAAAGCGATCTTGAGTCCGGACAAATCCCCCTCAGCGGTGCTCACAAGGTGATCAACATAGGCCGATACAAGGTTATCGATTTTTTTTATGCGCCCAAGCTCCCAGCCCGACCGGATCAAATAGGGTTTAACCTTGTCGAGTACAATTTCCTCAACCTCGAACTCCTCGGCGTCCGTAAATTTGTAGCCTGCCGGGCCGAATGTTTTAATCCCGTTGAACTCGTATGGGTTATGCGAGGCCGAAAGCATAATGCCGCCGTCGGCGTATTCTTTTGACACCAGGTAAGCAACCGCGGGCGTCGGCAAAACGCCGCCCTGTATGACGTCCGCGCCAACGGAACACAGCCCGGCGACTATAGCCGCCTCCAGCATATCGGACGATATCCGCGTATCCTTCCCCACAAGCACTGTGGGCATGCGCCCGATCTGCTCCGCCAAAACCATGGCGGCCGCCCGGCCAATGTTCATCGCGAGCGTACAGCTGATTTCCGTATTCGCGATTCCGCGCACACCGTCTGTCCCATATATTCTGCCCATATCAAAACCCCTTTATTGGACCTGCGCAAAGCAAAGCCCGAATTACAGCAAACGGTCCCCTACCTACAAATATATTCCTTTAAAATCCGATTTATGACAAATTTCATGAATCACGCGGACACGCCCGCCTGCACCCTCCGGATTCAGGTTTGCCGGCTACAGGGGCTCCGTTTCCAGCCTCATCTGGTCAAAACCCGGTTTTTCCGGCATGGACAAACCGAGATGGGCATAGGCCTGTCTGGTCGCGACGCGTCCTCTGGGCGTTTTCCCCAAAAAGCCAATCTGCATCAGGAAGGGCTCGCACACATCCTCGAGCGTGACCGCTTCCTCACCGATGGCGGATGCGAGCGTTTCAAGTCCCACAGGCCCGCCACCGTAGCTTTTTATGATCATCTCAAGCATCCTGCGGTCAATGGAGTCGAGCCCGAGCGCGTCAATTTCAAGGCGGTCCAGCGCCGTATCCGCAATATCTCTTGTAATCACGCCGTCGCCGATCACCTGCGCGAAATCGCGCACGCGTTTCAGCAGGCGGTTCGCGATGCGCGGCGTCCCCCGACTGCGCGCCGCCAGTTCGACGGCGCCCTTCTCATCGCACTCAATATCGAGGATGCGCGCGCTGTTCCTGATGATGGTCGTCAGCTCCTCGGTTGTATACAGTTCCAGCCGGAGCACGACGCCGAAGCGGTCGCGCAGGGGCGCTGTGAGCTGTCCGGCGCGCGTCGTGGCCCCAACAAGGGTGAAGCGCGGCAAATCAATGCGAATAGAGCGCGCCGACGGGCCCTTGCCGATGATAATATCCAGAGCGTAATCCTCCATGGCCGGATAAAGCACTTCCTCAACAGCGCGGGACAGTCGGTGGATCTCGTCGATAAAGAGAATGTCGTTTTCCGCCAGATTTGTGAGCAGCGCGGCCAGGTCCCCGGGTTTTTCAATCGCCGGCCCCGACGTCGTGCGGATATTGACATTGAGCTCATTAGCGATGATATTGGACAGCGTGGTTTTCCCGAGGCCCGGCGGGCCGTATAAAAGGACATGGTCGAGACACTCCCCGCGCATTTTGGCGGCCTCAATAAACACGCTTAAATTCTCCTTGGCCTTGACCTGGCCAATATAGGCGTCCATTGTTTTGGGCCGCAGGGAATACTCGGTTTCAACATCCCCGGCGCTGTATTCAGGATCGACCATCCTGTTTTCAAAATCCAACTCCATGTCAGGCATTTAAATGTATACCTCTCCAGATCTTATCTTATCTTCATGCAGGCGGACAATAATGACATTCACCGCTGCAAGCAGGCGGTGTATCCGAAGGATACCGCCACTGCGGAGGCGAAAAGGCCGGCTCCGCTGACCCGGGGTAAGGAACCGCCCCAGGGGGCGGGGAATGACACCCCTTCGTTTCACTGAAAAACAGCGCCGGCCGCCAACGCCGCAAATCCCCTTTGGCAGCAAGCTGCCAAAGCCACCGCGCCGCAAAGCGGCGCGTGGTTGCCGCGCTTTTAAAAAGCACGGCGGATTTGCGGCTTCCGAGCCGGTTTCCCTTCCGTGGCTTTATTTAACGGTAACCGGCGGCCAAACTTTTAAGCCCTGTCTTGATCATATCCTCCACAGGCAGATCCGGCGGCAAAGTCGCGACGGAAGCCGCCGCCTCGGACTGGCTGTAGCCTAAAACGACAAGCGCCGATACCGCTTCGGCCATATTGCCGGACCCCACCGCGATATTGGCGACCGGGGCGCCTATTCCCTGAGCGATGTCAGCCGTTGAGACCTTGTCGCGCAGTTCCAGTATGATGCGCTGAGCCAGCTTGGGGCCGACGCCCTGCGCAACGGTGAGAAGCTTATGATCCCCGGAAGCGACGCAGAGCGCGAAGCGCTCCGGCGACATTTGCGACAGAATGGCGAGCGCCGCCTTCGGTCCCACACCCGTGACGCCCAGCAGCATTTTAAAACAGGCGAGCTCGCCTTTGTCCGCGAAACCGAACAGGTCGATGGCGCCCTCGCGCACATGCAGATATGTATAGAGCGTCGCCTCGGACCCGACCTCCCCCACCGATGTGACGGTCGACAGGCTTGTCTGGCAATGATAAGCCACACCTGAACATTCCACGGCAACGCTCACCGCGTCATAGTAGACAATGATGCCTTTAAGGCTGTACAGCATTCCCCTTACCTCGTTTTCAGATTCATAAGCCGCCCCGCGCCGAATGACGAAAAGGCGCTATGCGCGTGGCAAATCGCGATAGCCAAAGCATCCGCCGTATCGTCGGGCTTCGGTATGCTTTCAAGGTTCAGCAAAGTCTTCGTCATGATCTGCACCTGTTTTTTTTCGGCTTTGCCATAGCCGACCACCGACTGCTTGACCTGAAGCGGCGTATATTCAAAAACACCGACGTTGTTTTTTGTCGCGCAGAGCTGTATAACACCCCTGGCCTGTGACACGTCGATAGCGGTTTTTTGGTTTGTCGTAAAAAACAATTTTTCAATGGACATATACTGGGGTGAGAGGCGCTTTATCAGGACATCCAACGTGTCATATATATATTCAAGGCGGCGCTCAAAAGGCATTTGGGACGGCGTCGTCACCGCGCCGTATTCCACGACGCCAAAACGGCTGCCCGTATAATCCAGCACGCCGTAACCCACAATGGCGTAGCCCGGGTCGATCCCTATAATGCGCATCGTTTTCGCCATAAACCCCACCCAAGATTAATATATATTATTTTATCAGGCCATGCATCTAAAAACAGAGCCGCGCCGGGCTCATCTTGCAAAGACACAATCTAATATATTATAGCACAACACATCGAGCACCACAATAATATAATATAGTACCCATATATAAGGGTGCCCTATCCACAGGCAACAGCAGGCTTGCCATCCAGACCTCCCAGGCATCCGGAGACCTTTAGCTTTGGTTCGGGACGGAAACGGATGCGTGAATTTATAGTCATATAGGATTAAAACCTGCGGGACAGAGCGCGTATATTCTATGCAGAGTGCGCTTACGGGCGATCGTTTGATAGCAGCTTTTTAGCGGTTTGACTAAAGTAAATGTGGTTTAAAATAGTCCATTGTTTTAAGCCACATTTACCCAATGGGCATTCGCTTCGCTATGCTTCTTTGTGAGTTATTCTTAAAGCGAATTCACTATATAGGCCGCTTCGCGGCACGCGGCGTTTAATTGCAGTTAAAATTGCGCAGCATTTATAACTACACACAGCTATGACACTCCGGTTTCCCTTTTGCGCTCCGATAAGATCAGAAAATATTGCGGCATTACTTGACAAGCATTTTCTCCCATGCTATTATAATCAAGCAACTTCAAAAAACGCGTGTCCCGAAAAATGCGCGGCGTTAGCTCAGTTGGATAGAGTGTCTGGCTACGAACCAGAAGGTCGGGGGTTCGAATCCCTTACGCCGTACCAAAGAATGGCTTTATTATACGAAAAACCCGTGTGTCTTGCGCAAAGTTTGCGCTTAGCACACGGGTTTTTCTATGCCCTGTGCTAACATGGATGTAAGATGACCTCAACTTGTTTGCACTCTGAACCCCTCTGCCCTCATGACTCTATCCGCCGAGTGCTAACATTGTGCTAACATCAGTGCTGACAAGGTCTCAGCAAACCCGCTTACTTGCCGCCCAAAATCGCCATCAGCGTTTGCAGCACCTTGGGATCGGCGGCCAGCTTTTGCAGGAGCAACAGGTTGTTCGCTTCCTCGCTCGGGCTAACCGGTTGCACTGGTTCTGCTTCCACCTTCTCTTGCGGGTAGAAATTCTTCTCCATCGCCTTCGCCATCTTCTTGCGGTTCTTGTCCTGGATCT
>JAITVU010000036.1 GCA_031285645.1 Oscillospiraceae bacterium
GCTTCCTTAATGCGCGGCATAATTTTAGGCAGCGAGATTCCGCCGTAGCCGATGGCGGCCAAAAACTCCTCCAGGCTGTTGAGGCGCTGACTTTTGGTAATGCGCCGCAGGAAACCCTCCACCTGCTCGGGTTCGAGCAGAATGTTGTTGCGCCGGAACTCCCGCTCAATTTCCGCGCGCCCCTGCTGGATATTCTCCTCGCGCCTCTCGCGCTTAAACCAGCCGCGAATCTTGTTGCGCGTACTCGCGGTCTTGACTATCTTTATCCAGTCGCGGCTCGGGCCGTGGCCCTTTGCGCCGGTGGTGATGATGTTGACTATCATCCCCGTCTGCACCTTGGTATCCAGCGAGACCATGCGCCCGTCAATCTTCGCTCCTATCATGCGGTTGCCTACCTCGGAGTGAATCGCGTAGGCAAAGTCGATAACCGTAGCGCCCGCCGGCAGCACGATGACGTCGCCCTTGGGGGTAAAGACAAACACCTCGTCCGCCGCGAGGTCGGATTTGATGGATCCGAGCAGATCCTGCACGTCCACCGTATCCTTCTGCGATTCGAGCAGTTGGCGCACCCAGGCGATCTTCTCCTCCAGCGAATCCTTGCCCTTGATGCCGGCCTTGTACTTCCAGTGCGCCGCAATGCCGTATTCGGCGGTGTGGTGCATATCCCAGGTGCGGATCTGCACCTCAAACGGCACGGCTTCCTTGTCGAACACCGTTGTGTGCAGGCTCTGGTACATATTCGGTTTGGGCGTGGAGATATAATCTTTGAAGCGGTTGGGGATGGGCCTGAACATATCGTGGATCTCTCCAAAGATATGATAGCACTCCGTGATGGTATTCACGATGATGCGGATAGCATAAATATCGTAAATTTCATCGTAGGAACGGCCCTGCATATACATTTTGCGGTATATGCCGAAAATACTCTTGACACGGCCCTCGACAAAGACGTCGTCGTAACGCTCGCTCAGGCGCTGTGTAATTTTCGCCTTGATGTTATCCAGGAAAAGATGCCGTTCATCCCGCTTCATATTGAGCTGGCTCTCTATTTCCTTATACGCGACGGGATCGAGGTAACTCAGCGAAATATCCTCGAGTTCCTCTTTGATCGCGCGGATACCGAGCCTGTGCGCGATGGGCGCGTAGACTTCCATGGTTTCAAGCGCGGTATCGCGGCGCTTCTGTTCCGGGCGCACGCCGATTGTGCGCATATTGTGCAGGCGGTCCGCCAGCTTGATGATGATGACGCGCACATCCTGCGCGATGGCCATCAGCATTTTCCGGATATTCTCGGCCTGGTACTCCTCCTTGGTCGAGAAGGGGATTTTGCGCAGCTTCGTTACGCCGTCCACGAGCAGGGCGGTCTCCTCGCCGAATTTACGCCTGATGGTGCCGAGAGAGACATGGGTGTCCTCCACCACGTCGTGGAGCAGCGCCGCCGTGAGCGAATCGGTATCCATGCCGAGATCGGCCAGGATCATCGCCACTGCCACGGGATGCGAGATATAAGGCTCGCCGGAATCCCGGAACTGCCCCTCGTGGGCTTTTTCGGCCAGCGCGTAGGCCTCCCCGATTTTGGAGGTATCGTACTGCGCGTCGTTTAATTTTATCACTTTAAGTAAATCTTCAAATCCGTACAGTTCGGACATAACAATACCTCCTTTGATGTTTTGTCTGTTGCCCGCCTTTCCTTGAACACTTCAATGTATGGTCCGGAGAAAGGCGATTGACCCTCTTTTTTCATTGTTCATGTTTCTTGCTCTATTATACTATGCAAACGGGGCCTTACGCGCGCAAAGCACTTAAAATTGACGACTGCGCCAGATCGGCCCTGGGCGCGCCGGCTACAATCCCAAACCGGGCGCCGTCCTTTTCTATCAGCTTCATTTCAAGTAAAACGTCAAGGGCAATGCGCATGCGGCAGAAATCAACACCGCTTTCCCGGATCCCGTAATAAATATCCTCATAATCCCCCCGGCAGGCGGGCCTGCTCTTAATATGCCTGTAGACAACGGCGATATCCTCCCGGGCGGGCGTGATCTCTTCCTTTGCGCAGTGCGCGCCGTATTCCGCCCTGAGATGGCTCATATAACGCCCAAAAGCGCTGATTAAATTCTCCTGGTCGACTCCTTGCGGGCGCATGTCTTTGATGCGCACCGACAGCTGCGGCGACCCGTTCCATTCACCAGCCGACACCCCGGCCAGCACATCGGTGACATCGCCCACTTTGTAGGGCAGCTCCTTTTCCGGCATGCTGAAGTAGACGGCGTAAAACAAATGATTGCCAAACTGGAAGCGGATACGCACATGTTTGCCGTCCGACGTGGGGTATATGCCCTCAATACGCAGGCCCGGCAGCATGAATACGGGCGCCTCGTTGCCCGCGCCAAATGGCTCAAGCACCGAAAGCTTCCCGACGGCGTCTATATTTAAATCTTCGGGTTCCATAATGTAATCGGCCCTGAATTCGACAACCGGCATAACAGGATACCGCTCGGCCGCGTGGCGTTCAATGGCCTGATGAAAGGCAGGCAGGTCATCGGCGGCAAGCGTCAGCCCGGCCGCCAGTTTATGCCCCCCGTACTGCGTCAGCTTTTCGCCGCAGGCCGAAATGGCCTCAATGAGCGAAAAGCCCTCGATACTGCGCCCCGATCCCCGGGCGACGCCGTCGTCGACTGAAAACACAATACAGGGCTTCGCGTATTTTTCCATCATCCGGGCGGCGACAATCCCCACAACGCCGTGGTGCCATCCCGCGCCGCTTACAATAAGCATCCTGCCGTTGAGCATGGCGGGATCTGATGCAATTTGGGCTGTGATCTCGGTGAGAATTGAGTCCTCAATATTTTTACGCGCGGCGTTTTGCTCATTGATCATGGCCGCCGTTTCCGCCGCGAAGTCGGGATCGTCGGTCAGTAAAAGCTCGATCGCGTCGTCCGCGGTCCCCATGCGGCCACAGGCGTTGATGCGGGGAATCAGGCCGAACGCGGCGGATTCCCCCGTTATGGTCTTCCCCGAAAGGCCGCTCGCTTCGATCAGCGCGTTGATGCCGGCATTGTCCGTGTTGGCAAGGCGGTCAAGGCCGTGCTTGACGATCACCCTGTTTTCGTCTGTGAGCGTCACAACGTCGGCGACGGTGCCCAGCGCCACAATATCCGAATAATACTCGAGCAGTTCAAGCCCGTCCGCGTCTTCAAGCGCGCATATCAGCTTAAAGGCCACGCCGACGCCCGCGAGATCCTTAAAGCGGCTGGGGCAGTCGCTCCTGTGGGGGTTAACAACGGCGACGGCGGCGGGGAGTGTATCCCTCGGCGTGTGGTGGTCGGTGATCACAATATCAATACCGAGCGTATTGGCGTATAAAACTTCCTCATGCGCGGATATTCCGTTATCGACCGTAACAATCAGGTCAACCTTTTGTTGTTTTAAAATGTCAATAGCGCCTTTATTAAGGCCGTCTCCCTCTTTTTCGCGGCTGGGGACGTAATAAATCACGTCGGTTCCCACCGACTGGAAATAACTGGTGAGCAGGGCCGTCGCCGTGATGCCGTCGCAGTCGTAATCCCCGTAAACGGCGATCCGCTCCTCATTTTCCATAGCATCCCTGATGCGCGCCACCGCTTTATCCATATCCTTGATGGTATCATGCGCGTCAAGCACGCCATCAGACGCAAAAAAAGCGTCGATCCCCGCTTTATCCGACACGCCTCTGGCGGCCAGAACCGCGCATACGAGACTGTCTTTACCTGTCTGGCCACTGAGCGCCTGAATGTCAGCGCGTTCAATATCAGGCATAATCCATCGCCTTATTGCCAACGCCATTCCTCCATAGTCAAATTAACCTTCCCGCGGCAAAAACATCATGGCAACCGCCTTGGCCACGGTATCAGAACCCCATGAAACGCATCCGCACTGCCGGTAAACCGGCATCCCATATCAATTTTCTTGCACAACCCGGACCCGGACACCTATATATCAAAAACCTAACAGGCATTTTCCATGACAAATTTCGATCATATTATTTTAGCATTTTTTTGCTTTCTTTTCAACTGAGGCATTTTTAAGGGCTCTGTTTTCCAAATGGAAACACGGGTTTTCCGGGAAAAACAATGCCTGCGGCAAAGCCGCAGGCACTGACCATATTCAGCGTATCAGACTATGCCTCTTCCCCTTCTCTGATGATCTGCTCATCCGAGAACACGCTCTCGTCGCGGGTTTCCGCCTGTGCCGCGAGATAGGGATCAATGGAATATTTCTGAACCCCGCGGTAAGAGTTGTAGACGATAATAAAACCGATAAAGGCAAAGCCGATCAAAAGATAAATCAGGTAGCCGAGAAAATACACATACCACAGCGCAAACATTGTGACGGCGACAAAAATCAGCGTGAAAATATTGGACTTAAAACATATGGCCGACATAATCAGTCCGTTTTTGATGATGGCCTTAAGCGGCAGGTCCAGCGTAACAATCATGAGGAAAATATAAAAATTCGCGAATATAAAGATCACGGCGAGAATCAGGACCAGAGCCGCCGCCGCATACATCCAGGCGTGCTCGGACGCGTTCAGAAAATAAAACTGCCACGCGACATAGAGCGGAACGGCCACCGCCGCAAAGATCAACTCATAAATCAGCGATTGTTTCAAATTTGATTTAAACGCATCCCAAAAATCCGAGAAGAGAAAAACCGGCCTCTCGTTGGCATAGTTGCGCAATACATAAGTCATACCCGCGACGGCGGGGCCGATTGTCACAATCGGTATGCAAAAAAGCACGAACAATAAATTGAGTTGTATGAGCTTCCAGAATTTGCGCTGGACAAGGACAAAAAAATGCACGAAGTGCGATTGTTTAGGCTCGTCCTTGCGCACGCCCTTGCCCGGTTTTGTATAGTCGAACAATCCAAAGAAACCTGCCATTCCATATCCCCCAGACCATTGGTCGCGTACCTGTTTTCCCGCCTGCTTCTCCTGAATATACATAGACCCCGGCCTGTCCAAAGCCTCAAGGCCCTATGGCAGCAATGGATACCCTGTCAGAACCGGCTGCCATATTTTAAAACTATAAACAAATAAAATTTATTGCTTTATTTGTTTATATCTATTCTACCCTAAAATGATGAAATTTGCAAATACAGAATACAGCGCGGCTTCCAAAAAAGCCGCCAGGACACAGACAACCGCCGCCACAAAAAAACGCGCGATATACAGCCTGAGCGGATAGGGTTCGTGTTCCTTCCCGCGCATACCGGAAAAAAAGCTGGCGGACAACTTCAGCGCCTCCTTGACGCAGAACAGGATAGCGATGGTTGAAAGCAGCATGCCGGGAAACATGAACACACCGACATAAGCCGCCGCCTGCGCGCCGTAGCTGCCGTAAAGCGACGCGACGGAAAACCCGAATCCAAGCCCCTTGAAAAGCGGCATGGCGATCTCCACAGGCTGGAAAATGGCGCAAAAACCGCATATAAAGAGGGCCCCGACAAAAAACAGCGACGAAAACGAGGCGGACGCAAATATCTGGGCAAAACCCTGTGACCGGCGTTTTTCTACGAAGCCGTCCACAACGCGCACCAGCAGCGCCAGCGTCTCCTCCCCGGCCGAGCCCAGCAGAAGCACGCCCGCCAGCACACCCGCCAGAAAAAGAAAGCCGAGTCCGATCAGCATGTGATTCTTTTTTGTGTAATGGGACAAATACCTGGCGTAGTACCGGCCCCGACCGCTTTTACGTGTATTCTTTGACATTTTCGTCCCCCATATAACAGTATTAACCCCCCATCTGGCTGTATAGGGGGCTATACCTGAACGCGCCCCGGCTCACAGGCCCGTATGGCCGGTTTGCATCGGCCGGCGCGTTGGTACTACTATATATATGCGGTCCAGGGCAAGGCTAGTACTTTGTCCACCCGTGGAATGAAAAGCGGAAAAATCCCCGTCGAGCGCTTTTAAAACATCACGCCCGGCCAGACAGTTCTTTGGCCCTTTTGACACAGGCATCGAACGCCGCTGCCACGGCTTCGCTGAACCCGGCCTCCCCCATCGCCTCCATAGCGGCCAAAGTTGTCCCGCCGGGCGAGCAGACCATTGTAATCAGTTCCTCCGGGCTTTTGCCGGATTCCATCAGCATTTTTGCGCTGCCGACCAGCGTCTGGCAAAAAAGCGCCATCGCCGCATCCGCGTCGATACCGTACCGGGCGGCGCTTTCGGCAATATCACCCGCCATCCTGTAAATGAAGGCCGGGCTGCTGCCGTTGACGGGTATCACCTCGCACATCTTTGACGCGTCGATTTCGCGCGCCACGCCGCCCGCGGCGAATATGTCCATAACGCGCTCAAACTCTTCCGGCGTTGTCGGCTCGACGCGGGAAAGCGCGGACGCCCCGGCGCCGAGCAGCATCGGCGTATTGGGCATGACAAGGACAACCTTGCAGTCAAAGCCTATCGCCTTTTTGATCGACTGCGCCGTTATTCCCGCCGCGATTGATACAAGAAGCGTCTCTTTCGTGACGGCCGGCGCGATTTCAGAAAGCGCCTCGGAAAAATTCTGGGGCTTGACCGCCAGAATTATGATGCCGCATGTGGCGGCAAGCGACGCCGCGTCTTGGAAGACGGGATGCCCCCCGGCTTGGTAACGCGTACCTTTCGCGGCGTCAACATCATAAATGCCAATTTGGCTCGCCGGCATGAGGCCTTTTTTCAGGACGCCGCCGATAATAGCCCCCGCCATGTTCCCGGCGCCAATAAATCCCAGTTTCAGTTTCGGCATCATATCAACCCTTTCAAAACGCATTTCATCATGTCAATTCCGCCTGCATGGCGATGGCGCACTCAAGGCGTTTTTTCTCCATGTCGCAGCTCAGCTTGTACGGGCGCAAGATATCCCCCGCGTACTGCATGTTGTTGGCGTTGCAGCCGCCGGAGCAATAAAACCTGGCCCAACAGGACAGCCGCGCCTTTTTACGGGC
>JAITVU010000046.1 GCA_031285645.1 Oscillospiraceae bacterium
TATTTTAATATATTATATGCGATAATGCAAATTAGTTCATGTAGCTGAACAGGCTGGGCTGCAAAATGCGCGTGCCGATCTGGAGCGCGGCGTTATAAGCGTATTCAGCCATTTTCAAATTGAGAAGGGCGGCTTCGTCGTTCATGAACTCAAGGCCCTGCTGGCGCGTCGTCAGGTTATCCTCTTCCAGCGTGAGGCGCTCCTGGGTGAAATCGAGGAAGTTGTCGTCGGCGCCGATATTGGTGACCATGGTATTCGAGCGGTTAAAACAAGTCTGCATTTTGTCGAAAAGTTCCTGGTCGGGCGCATCGGCCTCCAGAGACGAAATCATCTGGCCCAGAACGTCGTACATATTATCCTCGCCGGTGCCGACAATGTCAAGGCCGCTGATGGAGCGGTCAAAAACCGTACTCGGAATGGGGTTGCCGCTTGCGTCAAGCGTCATGCCGAGGCCGATGTCTATGTAGACGGGATCGTCGAGCAGTTTGGCGTGATCCGGATCGGTGGGATCGAAATCGGCGACCTTAACGCCCCTGTACATCAGCTTGCCGTCGGTGTCGAGGGAAAAAGGCGCCTGATCCGTCTGGGAACCGCCGAACAAATAGCGGTCGGAGAATTTCGAATTGAGGTCGGTGAGGAGCGCGTCCTGCATTTTCTGCAGCTTATTTGCGACTACCTGACGTTCATCGGCAGACATGGTTCCGTTGGCGGCTTGCTGATAATCGGCGAAAACAGAATCGCTCGCAATACTGTTAATACCCTTAATCAGGACATCCTCGGCGGCCTTCAGCGTGCCTTTCGCTTCCTGGACATTGTTCTGATAGCTGGCGTTCTTGCTGAGTTCGCGGCGCGCCTTCATCGCGCGCAAGCCCGTGGCCACATCGTCCGACATGGTGTGGAACTTGCGCTTTGTGATGGCCGTCATATTGGCGTCATACAGGTTTTTCTGGTTCAGGTTGAGCTGCGTCTGATAATTGCGTTTAATGGTAAAGTTGGAAATTCTCATAAATAGACCTCCTATGCGCTATGCGTGTTAGCGTCCGACAATACCCATGCCGTTGATGATTTTATCGAGCGCCTCGTCCAGCGTCGTCATATAGCGGACGGCGGCGTTGTAGTAGTTGGAATACGTCATCATATTGATCGCTTCCTCGTTTTCCGAAACGCCGGATATGGACTGGCGCTGGTCATCGAGCGTGCTGATCACTTTTGTAGAAGCTGCAAGCAGTTCATCGGCTTGCTTTTTCTCAGAGCCGATGAGGCCGGTGAAGCCGGCGACAAGCTCTTGAAAAGTAGTATTCGGCAAGTCAGGAAGCACACCGGAGCGCTTCTCGGTGCTGATCGCGTTGATAAAACGCATGGCCTCAACGGGATTGGCAATCGTATCTGAATTAGAGAGAATAATTTCGTTGGGATCGGCGCGCCACTCGCTGGAAATAGCGATGGTGGACGCCGTAACGCCTGCCATACTGTTATTTGTCGAGTTCGTTATCAGGGGTTTATCAGTTCCACCGTTATTTTGCTTATTGACGGCGTTGATGGCGTCGGCAAACGACTGGGCAAGGCTGTCGAGATATTTCTGCGCGTACACAATACCTTTATAATCATTTTCACCGGCGCCCGGCGTATAGGAGCCGGAGCCGTTAATGATATCAAGATAGCCGCGCAGGCCGCCCTTTTCAAGCAAGGCGTCGGTTGCGGCCGCGTTGTGGGCTGTGCCGCCCGCGTCTGTGAAGGATAATTCGGCCAGATCGCCGTTGCGGTTAAAATTAAATTCAGCGTATTGATCCTTATTGACCAACTCAATGTTGGTGCCCTTGATTGTAACGGTCAGATAGTTGAGCGCCACATCCTGTGTGATTTCCTTTTTGGTCTCCGTCACCTGAATATCGACAAAGCCGGCCAGCTCGTCAAGGAGCATATTGCGTTCGTCACGCAGCTCGTTGCCGGGGTTGCCGTACACTTCAACCTTATTAATTTGTTCATTGAGATGAGCTATTTCTTTAAGGATCCGATTGACCTCGTCGTTTACAGAAACCTCAAGGTCATCCATCTGGTTATCGCGCATCCGGCCAAGCTCGGTGGAGTACTTGTTGAGCATCGAAGTGAATTTCTCCACATCTTTGCGAACCGTTGACGCATATTCCTGCGCGTCGGGCTGCGACAGGGCTTTTTCCAGTTTATCTACAATATTGCCGAGGCCTTCATGCAGCGCGTCGCTCATGACCTCGTCAAAAATATTCTGCAAATCGTTCATGCCGTCCTGCCGGACAATGTATTCGCCGTAGTTACCGGCTTCCGCGCGGTAACGGGCATCGAGGAAGGGGTCGCGGATTTGGCTGATGCCGGTCGCCACAGCGCCCATACCGGGGTAGAACCCCTTGTGCACAGCGTATTTGGAATTGCCGTTAACGGCCCAAGACACCTGGTCCACGCGCTGTCTTGTGTAACCGGGTGTGTCTATATTAGATGTATTGTGTCCCACTGTATCGAGACCGAGCTGCGCGTTCGCAATGGCCCTTCTCGCGGTTTCAAAGGCAAAAAAAGACGATCTCATAATCATAAGCGTATATGGTTCCGGTTTTGGAAACGGCCGAACCGGAACCTTTCCTCCTTTGCATCAAAGGCATATGGACATGCATACACCATAATATATTCATCGGCAGAACAATATAAAAATTAATACAAAATCATATTGATTTCGAAAAAATATGAGAGCCTGGCGCGGCCGGTTTTTTGGGATCGCCATAATTGGCCGTTTTTGCGCCTTCAAGTTCTCTCAAGCGCTTATTGACGGTGCCAAGCTTTGTTTTAATCAGCTTCTGGCAATTGTCGTTAAGCGTTTTCGCCTCGTCGAGCGACTCTTTCAATCGGGAATAAATCCCGGCAAATTCATCTCTGAATTCGCCAGGAACTTCCTGTACGATATCGCTGAGCTTATCACCTTTAAGCCCAAGGGTCTTCCGGTACTCGGCAATATTCTGATCAAAGCCTCTGGATATGAGCAGATAAACCTGTTCCTCACCCATAATCTCTTCCAGCTTACCAAGATCATCCCGCTCGACCGCGTCGATTTTCTCCTTGAGCAACAAAGACAACCTGGCATAGCTTGAAGTCAGCTCTTCTAAATAAGAATAAAACTTATCAAATGTTGCAGTCAAGACAACACCACTTTTCTATAAGTTATCATCCATAAGCGCATTGACAAGATCGTTGGTTTCGATCCGGTACGTGCCGTTTTGGATGCTGGATTTCAGGCTTTCAAGATGCTGCGTGTCGGCCGGCGCCGCGACATAGCTCTGAACGCTGGACTTCATAACAAGCATCTGCTTGTCCGGCACCTTTGTGCTGCCTTTGGAAATGCTGTTGAGATCCACTTTGTCTTCAAAAGATGCGGTGCTTTGCTGCGGCTTGTTGACGCCGGCTTCCGCAACCCTCTTTTTATATAGGTTGTAGTTGTTCTGAATATTGATTTTCATTTTTTAAACACCCCGACTTCTATAATAGAATACTTAATGATATCCAATAATGCTTTCTATTTAATTATTCGTCACCTTTGAACATTACTTTAGCGCCGCGGTTGATTTATTCACAGAAAAATAAATACTACTCTACAGTTAGGAAATAGTTTGCATTAAGCATGTGAAAGCAAATTTGTTAAAAAATGGACGAGTGCTGGATTGTAAACAATACCTAAACAATCCACTTAATAATCAGCGTATTGTCATGTATCAATGCTGAATTATGGGACATACGATATTATTTTGCAAAATGGTATTGACAAGAAAAAATCTCTAATCTATAATGGGGATAATGCATTCAAGAGGTCGTTTTTTTTGTGACCGGCCATTTTAAGCGGACAACAACCGTTTTGGAAGTGTTATTGCCGGGATTTGGCGCGATGCTAATCAAGAGTCGGTCTGCCATACATATTGAATCGTGAAATAATATACCCCGTAACCCCATATAATAGAATCTGCTCTATGAATATATTCGCTCACGCCAACGGTTTCTTGAGCGGAACTGAGTGTCTTATTTTTAACAAGTTCATTATAATTAATTAAAAGAAGCACAACCCGCTATTATCTGGATTCAAGACAATTACGGGTTGTTTTCGCGGGTTTTATTTTGCTTATTCCATTATTAATAAAAATATTTTGAATTAGATTAGGAATTAATTCTGTAAATAATTTGAATGTGCCGCAGCCGTGCAAAATATATGGATGCCTGCACAACATATATAAAGCAAAAGTAATGGGAGGACTTGTAATGGTACTTTCTTCACCGACAAACACCGCTTTGGAGAAAGCGTTCAGCGCGTTGTGGCAAAGGCAGCAGACAATCAGCCATAACATCGCCAATGAGGATACGCCCGGCTATAAAGCGAAGAGGCTGGAGTTTGAGTCCCTGCTTAAAAATGAAATCAGCAATATCAACCGGGGCGATTTCAGCCGCAGAGAGTCGGTCAGCCGGATCGAGGGCGTCAAAGCCAGGGAATATGAGCTTGAAAATCTGACGGGCAGGGCGGATGGCAACAATGTGGTGCTCGACAACGAGTATATTGAGCTGGCGCGGACTCAGATTCAGTACAACGCCATCCAACAGCGAATAAACGGTTATTACACAAACCTTAAATATGTAATCAGCGGCGGCAGATAATTTGTCGGAGGAGGCTTTGCATTATGGCATTTTTAAGTTCACTTGATATTGCCGGTTCCGGCATGACGGCCCAGAAAAAGCGGCTCGACGTCATCACGGAGAATATAACGAACCGCGAAACGACGCGCACGGAAGACGGCGGACCTTACAGGCGCAAGCTCTCGGTTTTTACGGAAATTGAGAAGGGCGGCAGCTTTTCCGGTATTTTCAAAAACGCCAGGCTCAACCAGGCCAGGCAGTCGGGGACGCTGGGCGGCGTGATGGTCAGCGAGGTTATTGAGGACGAATCTGATTTTATTCCCGTGTATGATCCCAACCATCCGGATGCCGGCGAGGACGGCTACGTGATGATGCCAAATGTTAACAATACGGTTGAAATGATCGACGCCATGTCGGCCACGCGCTCTTATTCGGCCAATATAGCGGCTTTTGAGGCAATTAAGGCCATGGCGGCGAAAGCTTTGGAAATAGGCCGATAATATTTTATGGTATTTTCGTTTATTTTTTCCTGATAAAATTATACTACTATGGATCACAGCGGCTTTCATATCATGAGCATTGCCGCGGAAGGAATGTGTCGGATGGTTAATATTATACCTGTGTCGTCTTCGATAAACAGTCTTGGCGCTGTCGGCGGCGGGCCCAGCATAGCGGCTCCCGGACAAAAGAGCCCCTCCGCTTTCACCGATTTCTTAAAGGACGCGGTCAAAAACATCGAGGAACTCGACGCTATAAAGGCGCAGGACGCCTACAATCTCTCCGTCGGCGATGTGGATAATCTGGCGGAGCTGGCGACAAACGCGGAGAAGTATGACATTTCGGTCCAGATGCTGGTCCAGATCCGCAACAAGTTGCTCGACAGCTACTCTGAAATTATGCGCATGAACGTCTGATCAATCGGATTTTGCGGCTGCACGGGTGTGGCCCGACACTATATGGATTGTTTTGTTGAGGGTATTATATGAGAGACAGGCTGAATGAAATGCTGGCGTCAATAAAGGCCCTGTGGACCAGGGCCACGAAAAAGTCCAGAATAATTTTTCTTTCATCACTGGTCGGCGTTCTTCTCGTGACGCTTGTATTGGTGCTTATTCTGAACCATACAAATTATGTTCTGCTCTATAACGGGCTTTCCACGCAGGAGAGCGCAGGCGTGCTGTCCGTGCTGTCCGAGATGGGCGTGGAGCCTCAGATCACGAACGCCGGCGCGATATATGTTCCGGAGCAGGATTTGAACCGTGTGCGCATGCAGGTGGCCACAAAGGGCTTTACAGGCGGCGCGTTTACGTATGATGTCCTGAAGGAAGCGGGTATGACCGCGACGCAGGCGGATAAAAACCAGTGGCAGGTCAATCAGCTGCAGGACAGAATTCAGGAGACGATTGAAACTTTTGATGAGATCACACAGGCTGTCGTGACGATCAGCATGCCTCAGCCGAGCCTCTACACACTGCAAAACGATACCCTGCCCCCGTCAGCTTCCGTAAAAATCACAAAGCGTCAGGGCAAACAACTGAGCGAGGAACAGATACAGGGTATTATTAATATAGTAAAAGATTCCGTCGCGGGTCTTACAGAGGAAAACATTTCGATTTCCGACGAGACCGGCGACATAAAGTCGTTGCTTGAATCATACAGAGGGTCCAGCGCGTCGAAGCTGAACCTGACGGAGCAGGTCGGCAATTCGGTTCGCTCCAATATCATGGCGATGCTTCAGCCCGTGTTTGGCGCGGACAGTGTGAAAGTGGCGGTTTATCCGGTATTGGATACGAACGCGCAGGTGACGGAATCAACGGATTACGTGCCTTTTGACGAAGAGAATCCGCAGAACAACCCGCTGGATTACGCCGAGTACGAGCGCGAGAAGCTGGGCGGCGAGGCCGGCCCCGCGCAAGGGGTTCCGGGGGCCAACGACAACGTCGATGTGCCGCAGTACACGGCCAGGGACGTGGATGTCGAGGATGCCGATTCATACGCTGTGCGCGATGTTTACGATTACCTTGTGTCTTCGATAAAAAATCAGATTATTAAAGAGGGCTTCGAAATCACCGATATGACGGCGGCCGTCGTGGTGGACTACAACAGCCTGACGGACAGCCAGAAGTCGCAGCAGATTGAACAGGATGAGCTGAAGGCCCAGGTCACGGATATTGTGGCCAGAGCGGCCGGTATTCAGGGCGACAATGTCAGCGTTCAGATTATGCAGTTTGCCCGTGCGGCGGTAGCCGTTGGGTTATTAAAAGGAAAATCTTATTTAAGCATCGGCGCGGTTTCCATGGGTATCATGGGTTCTTACCCGGATATGGCTTTCTATCAGAAATATTTGGGAATGCGCGTGGAATTCTGTGATATGTCCGAAATCGAGCGCCGGGTTTCTCAAGGTATTTACGACC
>JAITVU010000047.1 GCA_031285645.1 Oscillospiraceae bacterium
CGATCCACTTTAGGGCACCGCACCACGCCGTGCGCGTCACAAAGCGCCCGCATTTTGATTAATGATCTTTTCCCCGTTCTGCGGGCGCGGATAGAAAGTTGACGCGCCGCAGCGCGTCGTTTCAATGCCAGCAGAATACTTATACGCGCGCGGTAGGACCCTTCCCTGTCAAATAGCATAAATACTCTTTAATTCTCCCGGTTATCCATATCCGGGTGGGTCCGGGAGGCGGCCCCTCCCGGCGTCCTTTGCTTCCTTTGTGACGAGACAAAGGAAGTGCCTGTCGCGGCATGAGCGACAAGCCTCGCTGCACAGCAGCGCCCTGCTAAAAAACAGTGAAATAATAGAAGACTCTTCAATTCTTTCAGAATACAGCAGACTTCTATCCTTAATGCGAACAGGCACCCACTTCCAATACCTGCTGTTCCATTTTTCTATAAACAAACACTGATACTGCTTGAAACAGCCGCACCAGTGTCTATTTTCTTATGTCCTTTAAGCTCTTCTTTTATATTCTGTTAAAGCATGCAAACCGCAACTATTCCACAGAGACAATATAGTAATAGACCGGCTGCCCGCCCGGCAAAACGGCGAGCTCAACCGTGTCCGGCAACTTCCCTGATATCTGCTCCTCAGCCTCCCTGGCCTGCTCCTCGCTGATATCCTCGCCGTAGAGCACCGTGACAAACGTGCTGTCCTTCTTCACGAGGTTGCGCGCCAGCCGCGTCACCGCCTTGTTGATATCCTTCTCGACAAACGAAAGCTTCCCGTTTTCGATGCCAAGGATTTCATCCTTTTTGATTTTATGGTTATCAAAAACGGAGTCGCGCGCCGCAAAAGTAATCTGCCCTGTACTCACCTTTTCAATAGCCTTCACCATATTAAGCTGATTCTCGCTCAACTCGAATTCCGGGTCAAAGGCAAGAAGCGAGGCGAGGCCCTGCGGAATCGTTGTTGTGGGCAGAACATAGACGTTGCGGTCGGCCAGCTTGATGGCCATTTCGGCGGCCATAATGATGTTTTTGTTGTTCGGCAGCACAATCACATTCTTGGCGGGTGTCGCGTGGATCGCTTCCAGGATGTCGTCTGTGGAGGGGTTCATCGTCTGCCCGCCGTTGACGATGTTGTCCACCCCGAGATCCTTAAACAACGCCGCGACGCCGTTTCCCGCTGCCACGGCCACAAAGCCGTATTCCCGCTCGCTGTCGACAGGAACATAATCAAACTTCTTGACCGCCGCTTTGGACTGGACCGACTTTTTATTGTTGGCGTGCTGTTCACGCATGTTTTCAATTTTAAGGCTGGTTAACTGACCGGACTCAAGGCCCTTTTGCAGGGCATTGCCGGGATTGTCCGTATGCACATGGCACTTGATGATATCGTCGTCGTCCACAACAACAACGCTGTCGCCGATCGATTCCAGGTAGGCGCGCAGGCTGAGCGTATTGGCCTTGTCCTTTTCCTTGAGCACAATAAACTCCGTGCAGTAGGTAAAGGTGATCTCGCCCTCGTACTCCCCGGCCGCGTTGCGCTCGTCCGGTATTTCGGTGGGCATTGGGGCAGCCTGGTCATCCGGCAGAATGCCGTTCCCATAAAACGTGTGGGCCATGCCCTGGTAAATCACCAGCAAACCCTTGCCTCCGGCGTCAACAACGCCCGCTTTTTTCAGCACCGGCAGCAATTCCGGTGTGTTTTCAAGGCTTTTTTCGGCGGCGTCCACGACAACGTCCCATAAAAGTTCCGTACTGATCGCGGGATTGTCCTCAAGCGCTTGTTTGGCCCTTTCCATGCTCTCCCGCGCGACAGTGAGCATGGTGCCCTCAGTGGGCTTCATAACCGCCTGATACGCGGAATCCACGCCAATTTCAAGGGCACCGACAATATCAGCCGCTTCCGCCGTTTCTTTTCCCTGAAGCCCTTTCGCGAGGCCGCGGAAGAGAAGGGACAAAATAACGCCGGAGTTCCCGCGGGCGCCTCTGAGCAGCGCTGACGCGGCGGTCTGGGAGACCGACGCCGCCGTGGCGTTATCCGGTAAAAGCAGCAACTCTCTTTTCGCCGCGCCGATCGTCATGGACATGTTTGTGCCCGTATCACCGTCCGGAACCGGGAAAACATTGAGCGCATCGATGGATTTACGGTGATGGGCCACATTGTTGGCTGCGCTGATCAGCGCGTCACGCAGCAGACTGCCGTTTATCACAAATGATCTACTCCCTCAAAAATAGGATAGCATTATGGTTTCAAGAAATTGAACCCTTTACTGCGTTTTCATAGCCGCGACATAGACATTGACTTTCGCGACATTGAGGCCACACGCCGCCTCGACCGTGTATGTGACCTTGTGAATAATGCTCTTGACGATTACCGCTATGTTAAGCCCGTATGTGACGGCGATATGCAGGTCAATCACGAGCGCGCCGCCGACGTTTTTGACGAGCACGCCCTTATCGGGAATCTCTTTGCCCGACATGGCGGAACGGAATTCCTGCGATGTGTTGCTGTTGACCAGACCGGCCACCCCGAAGCACTCCGACGCGACATGGCCAATGAGGTTCGCGAAATAGCTCTCCATGATCTCTATTTTTCCCAAATGATTATCAATCCTGATCAATTGACTGCCTCCCTTCGCCGATCATGCGGCGTGTATCCAATACCCGGTATCTCCTGAATATCCAATATGCGGGCTTGTTCTCTTATACAAGTTTAAGCGCGGACACCCGGGATTATTCTTCTAAATTATCGTTATCCCCGATATAGAGGTACGGCTCAATGCGTTCAAAGAACTTCTCGGCAATACCCTTGATCTCCATCAGCTGTTCGAGCTGCGTATACCCGCCGAGATGATCCCTGTACTGGATGATTCTCTGCGCCGTCACATCACCGACCTGCGGTATGAATTTAAGCTCGTCAACAGTGGCGGTGTTGAGATCAAGCGGAAACGTCACCGACACCACATCCTGTTCTTCCTCGGCGAAGTACGCATCATAGAGCGCGGAATCCTCCGTAAAATCCGTATCCTCGTCTTGAAAAAGATCAGCATCAGCCGTGTCTTCCTGTATGGCTTCAGCC
>JAITVU010000070.1 GCA_031285645.1 Oscillospiraceae bacterium
TGCAGGCCATTCAGCTCATCCACCTGCATTTGAAGCTTTTCATACTCGCGGCACACCGCTTTTGCATAGGGTAATAAAGACAGGCCGTCGGATGTCAGCCTGACCCCTGTGCGGCCTCGCTCCAAAAGGGAAACAGCCCACTCTTTTTCCAGGTCGTTGATCATCCGGCTGATACCGGATTGAGAGTAGTTAAGCGTCTGCGCCGCCTTGGTGAAACTGCCGTATTCCACTGTCCTGATAAAGGCGATATATTTCTGAATATTCATGTCCATGTATACAGCATCCTGTCATCTGGTTTTGTCATTCTGTTCATGATAAACATTCGCTTTTGTAATGAATGCTTTTATGATACGCTACATTTAAGCCAATTACAAGAGAGGATGACT
Source organism: Oscillospiraceae bacterium (assembly GCA_031285645.1). Classification (GTDB taxonomy): domain Bacteria; phylum Bacillota; class Clostridia; order Oscillospirales; family Ruminococcaceae; genus WRAV01. The sequence goes on from JAITVU010000070.1 coordinate 387, forward strand.
ATTATGCCGTATGTGAGTGAAATTCAGACATCGGCGCCGGCGCAATACAAAACACCCTTACAGGAGCAGGTCTATAAAATCCTGGCGGCGCTTCATATACCGTTTGAGCGTGTGGATACCGACGAAGTGATTGCAATGGACGATTGCGAAGCAGTCAATGACAAGCTGGATATGAAGATGGTGAAGACACTGTTTTTGTGCGACCGCAAACAAACGCGGTTTTACCTGTTTGTCACGGCTGGGGACAAACCCTTCCGCTCTAAAGAATTCAGCAATGCACTGGGTGTTTCCCGGCTGTCCTTCGCCCCGGCCGACCGCATGGAACAGATGTTGGGAACCGGAATCGGGGCGGCTACCGTTTTCAGCGCCTTGCTGGATACGGCCGAAGACGTCCGGATTGTGTTTGACCGGGAGGTCGCATCCGGGCAGTGGTATGGGTGCAGCGACGGAACCACAACAGGCTATATGAAGATCGAAACCGCCCGCATCATAAATGATTTCCTGCCGTACGCCGGGCGCAAAGCGACGGTTGTCACGGTTTAGGGGGATAAGATTATGGGATTATATCAAAACCGCATCGTCGTGAAGGTGGGAACGTCCACCCTCACCAATGAAATCGGGCAAAACGACCTGCGCTCATTCAACCGTCTGGCCTGTGTTTTATCCGATGTCCAGAACATGGGCTATGAAGTGATCTTAGTGTCTTCAGGCGCCATCGCTGTTGGCGCGAATAAACTGCGGATGAAAAAACGCCCCGCCGATATGCGGCTCAAGCAGGCCGCGGCGGCGGTTGGGCAATGCAGCATCATGTTTTTGTACGACAAGTTTTTCAGCGACTACGACAAGACAATCGCCCAAATCCTGCTCAATGCGGAGGATATAGAGCAGGAGGAAAAAAAGGAAAACCTGTCGGGCACCTTTGAGGCTTTGCTGGAAATGGGGATTATCCCAATAGTCAATGAAAACGACTCCGTCAGTTATACCGAAATTGAATCGGTGGAAAGGCTGTTTGGCGACAACGATATGCTTTCCGCCGTAGTCGCGGTATTGTGCAGGGCATCCAGGCTGGTTATCTTTTCGGACATTGACGGATTTTTCGACAGCGACCCGCGCCTGTATCCCAACGCAAAGCTGATCGAGCGCATTGACCGCATTGACGACAATGTAAAGGCTCTTGCCGGGGGAGCGGGTTCCCGGCGCGGCACCGGGGGCATGAAAACAAAGCTGCAGGCCGCGCAGCTTGCCACCGCACAGGGGACCGATACCATCATCACCAACGGGAAGAATCCCGAGTCGCTGTATCAGATCATCAAAGGCGAGGGCGCCGGCACGTTGTTCGCCGGGTGCAGGAAATAGAAAAATAAGGCAAGCCGTGTTTAATTTCCGGCTTGCCTTTTGTTTTGTGCTTTTTTGCTTGAGCCGCCGCTGCGATATATAGTCATATAGGTTTAAAACTGTATCAGTTTTAAACCACAGCGGGCGAAGCCCGCTGTTACGCATCGCGTGGATATGACAATGCAGCAAAATATGGGATGCTATCGGTGCACACCTGTATTGCAATTAATTATTGCTTATTTCAGGTTGTAAACCGTGGGCGGTTACCTGGCGTCGACATGCGCGACCTTTGCCGTCCCGCGGATTTCATCCAGTGAGTGAATGTCGAGTTCGTTCATCAGTTTTTCCAGGTCAACCAGCAGTTTCTCCATGAAATCCGGCCGTTTCAGATTCGCCGAGCCGATCTGTACGGCGAACGCGCCGGCTAAAATGTACTCAATGACGTCCTCGGCGCTGTTAATGCCGCCCGCCCCTATGACGGGAATCGAAAAGGCCGACGCGGCCTCGCGCAGGCGTGAAAGCGCATAGGGCTTGATGCCCGCGCCGAAGAAACCGCCGCCACCGCCGGCACCGCAGCGGTAGGTGCGGGTGCGGATATCAATGGAGCAGCCGTTCAGGCAGTTGAAGGAAACGAACATATCAATCCCCGATTCCTGCAGTACTTCGGCCATATAGCGCATTGAAAAATCGCCGCCGGGCGCTTTGGCGATGACGGGCTTGCCGCCCGAAACATCCTTGACGCCGCCGACAAGCCGTTTGAGCTTATCCGGGTCGGAATAGTACGCCGGCTCGCCTGTGCCGTACGGGCATATCAGGTTGATCTCGATGCAGTCGATGCGCTTTGTTTTGGCTGCCAGCGCGGCCATCTCAGCCATTTCGGCCATCGTGCGCGCCTTGAGGTCGACAATAAGCTTCGGGCCGTCCGGCAGCAGCGGCATCTGCTCGTCAATAAAGTTCTGCAGGCTGATATTATTCGCGCCATAAGCCGAAATGAAGCCCGCATCGGCGCAGCAGAATTTTGTCGCGGCCGACGGCGCTCCATCCTGATTCATCAGTGAGTTGGGGATGACGGCGCCCAGCTTGGTCAGATCGGTCAGGTGGCGGAACTCCACCACGTTGCCGACGCCGCCCGGGGCGGACATCACCGGATTGGCCAGGGAGAATGTGCGGCCGCCTGTGTGGCAAGTGACTTGCATGCTCATAGCTGCGCCTCCTTATATGTAGTGGATCAGGCTGTCCTGATCGCGGGCGAAATCCACGGCGGTCAGCGGCAGCATGGGACCTTTGCAGCATACGGGGAACCCGAACGACCTGTCGCCGCTCGTGATAAAACAGCTTTTACAGCCGCCCACGCCGCATGCGATCTTGGCGGCGATAAAAGCATAGGTTCTGGCCGCTAAATCATCCGGCACCGCCTGCTTCCACTTGACTATAAGCCCGACCGGCAGGGCCATGAGAACTTTGTCCGCGTTCAGGACGGCCGCACGGTCTTTAAGTTCAGCCGGATCATCCGCCTTTTCCGTGATATCCGCGCGCAATACGGTCGAAGCGTCGCCGCCGCCCACCAGATATACGCCGCTCAGGTGATCGCCAAATGCCTCAACATAGGGTCTGACCGGCAGGCATCCGCGCGCGTCTGTTATGATTGCCGCGGTTTCTCCCGACGCCATCGCGACGCCTGTACCGTTCGGGCCCCAGACTGCCACCGCGTCGCCGGCCTTAAGGCCGTACAAAGGGCAGTCAGGATGGATGATCACGGTGAAGCGATCGCCTGTCGCCCGCTGGATGGTCAGAGGAGTGGGCCAGTCAGCGCCGCATTTGACACCGGCCAGCATCACATATTGCCCCGGCGCGTAGCAAAGATTTTCCCACTGAACGCTCACGCGTTTCCAAATGCGGCCGTCCGCCCCGATAAAGGGTTCGGCCGTGCGGACCATGGTGTCCTTAATGGTTGCCTGATTCATGTTTTCGCCTCCCTTACGCGCCGCCGAAAGGCTTCGGCAGTACGGTCGTCAGCTGCTTTGCCAGTCGCTCGTAGTTGTCCCAGGAGGGATAGCGCACAGCGCCTTTATTGGTGACAGGCTCATCGAACATGGCGCGTTTATCCCACATGGCGCCGCAGTTTCTGCCTTCCAGGTAATACAGGCCGTCTAACGGAAGCAGCGCCTGCCGCTCAAGAACACGCGATTCGAGCATATCCATCAGCGAGACAAAATTGATGTTCCAGCAGTGGCGGTCATAGCCGGGCGCGAACGGATCCGCATAGCATGGCGACTGCGCCTTTGATTGCCTGTAATACTGCTTGAGCTCCGGATACCATATATCCTTCTGGTGGTCGGCAAACAGCTCATCATAACGGCAGGAAATGATTTGTCCGTCCTCGATGATCACACGCAGCCAGCCGGTCAGGCCGTAAGTGAAATCCTCCGCGATGCTGTAGAAGCGCCTCGAGGACGGCTTGCCGATCAGCGGGGCGAGTTTTTTTGCCATCGGCACCATATTTTTCATACTGCCGGACGCCCCGGTCAGCAGCTCAAAATCGCCATCCAGCGACTGGTTTTTCATGATCTGGCTCTCCACCTTCATCATGCCGTTGACAAGCACAACGCCCAGCTCCACCAGGCGGCTTTTCGAGGCCTGCCAAATGCCGTAGTCGGAGCGGCGCTTGTCGCGCCCCGCGAAATATTGGTTGTAGTAGCAGTCCATAGCCCGCTCGTTGAACTCGACAAAAACAATTTTGCCGTCGTCCACCACAACCTCCAGCTTGCCGTGGTGGCCGCCGACGCCGGGCGATTGCCCGAACTCCTTCTCGGCCGCATAGTAATCGCCTTTCAGAATCCCCAGCGGCGGCTGGATCGTGTAGTCAAGCCAATCCACTTCCTCGCGCTGATTCCATGTAACAGGGTTTGCCATGTCAGTCACTCCTTACCTTTATTTTGAGTTCCGCCGCCGGATGAAAACGCTTTGCAAGTCCGGCGGAGATCACAATTTCATCCTGTTTAACCAGGAGATATTCAATAGCCGCCCGGTCCCGCAGCCGCCGCGCCGCCTGCGCGCCCTGCTCTTCCCCGAGCACGAAGAACGCGGTTGACAAAACGTCGGTCAGCAGCGGGCTGTCCGACACGATCGTCACGCCGAGTACCTCGTTGCGCACAGGCCGGCCGGTGCGCGGATCGAGGATGTGATGATAAATCTGATTTGCGTCCGTAAAGTATCTGTCGTAGGCGCCTGAAGTCGCCACCGCCTCATCCTGTAAGTCGAGAAAACCGATTGCGTCGCCCAGCTTGCCCCAGGGCCGCTGAACGCCGACCCGCCAGGGGCGGCTATCCCACTCGCCCGCCCGGTAAGGCCCCAGAACATTCAGATTGCCGCCGAAGTCGACGCTTGCCGAGGTGACGCCGTACCCGCGCAGGCACTCCGCCACACAGCCCACGGCATATCCCTTGCCCGCGCCGCCCGTGTCCAAAACAAGGCCCGGTATGTCGATGACTACGGCGCGTTCCCGCGGCAGAAACGAGAGATGCCGGTATCCGACATGCGCCATAGCCTCGCGGATCTCCATGTCGGACGGTATCGTGGGGTGCCTGGCCGTGATATCCCACAGGCGCATTAAAAAACCGACGGTCGCATCAAATGCTCCGCCGGTTATCTCTGTTAAATTGTGGATATTTTCCTGGAACGCATACAGAGACTCGGACAGGCGATAAGGTTCGCCCGGGCAGTAGCCTTTGTTCAGCCGGCTCAACTCTGAAAATGGATCATAAAGATTGAGCATGGCCTGTATGCGGTTCGCCTCGTCTTCGCAGGCGTCCAGAATCTGGACTGCGTCGTCTTCACGGCTGTGCAGGATGACTTCACAAATAGTGTTGTACAGGAAAAAGCGACGGCCGATGTAACGCGCCGTGCTTTCAAGGGACAAAAAACCACCCCTCTGCGCGTAAGAAAAATCTTGTGTACACTGTAACACAGAACGGCGGAATGATCAAGATGTTTTTTTCGCTCTTGCATTTATCCGATTTAAGCAGTAGAATGGTGCTGCAGATTGAGGGCAGAATTTTATTCCGGTGATTCTCACCCCGCCATGTATGAAATTTATTAGATAATCAGAGGTGATGAGCTTGAAAATTTTAGTGACAGGCGGAAACGGAAGGATGGGACGCTGCATCACGGAGGGGCTCCGGGCAAGCGGCTATGATGTAATCTCCACCAGCCGCACCCCAAATGAAGAACTCGGGATCAGCCGTCTCGACATACGCGACGCCAAGGCTTGCGTGGAGGCCTTTCGCGGCGTGGACACGGTTATACACATGGCGTTCTATTTGAGAAACGACAAATTCCACGAGGAGATCGTGCCGACCAACATTGTCGGCACATACAACGTGTTTGAGGCGGCCCGGGCAAATGGCGTGAAGCGGGTGATATTCGGCTCGTCAAACCATGTGGTGGGTTTTTACAAGCGAACCGATGAGTTGCGGGACGACATCATGCAGCGCCCGGACAGCCCTTACGGACTCTCAAAAGGCTTCTGCGAGCTCTGCGGACGGTATTACAGCGACAGATACGGCATTTCCGTCATAAACGTGCGGATTGGCTCTTTCACTTTTGACGGGCTGCCGACGTCGCTGCGCACGTCAAAGCTGTGGCTGAGCCGCGATGACACGCAGCAGCTCTTTCAGAAGTGCGTCGAGGCGGATCCGGCGCACAAGTTCCTGACAATTTATGGGGTGTCGGGGAATGACGGATGCTATTTCGATATTGCCGGTCTGAAGGACCTGATAGGCTATGTACCCAGGGATAACGGCGCGGACCATCTGGCCCATGCGCTGGAGAAGAACATGTATGGCGGCGCCGATGACTGCGCCTTTATAGGGGGCGCGTACGTGACCTTCGATTCGGGGACTGGAAAATATCCCACGGAGGTTATGGAAACGCTTCTTCGCGCGCACGGCGCTAACGAAAATGAGGAGGGCAGCTAAATGAAGATCACAGATGTAAAGACCTATGTCACGAACCCCGGGTACCGCAATTTCGTCTATGTAAAAATTCTCACCGACGAGGGCATCCACGGTATCGGGGAAGCCTACTCCATCGGGCCGGACCTGGCGACGGTCAAGACGATCGAGTACTTTAAGGATTGGCTCATCGGGGAGGACCCCACCCGCGTGGAGTACCTCTGGACAAAGCTTTACAACTATTCCCGCTTCCCGGGCGGCTCAATCCTGTATTCCGCCCTGTCCGGGATCGATTTCGCCCTGTGGGATATAACGGCAAAATCGCTTGGCGTGCCGGTATACAAGCTCTTCGGCGGCCCGACAAGGGATAAGGTCTGGCTTTATGGAAAGCCCGTCGGCAAAACCCATGAGGCGCTTGTGGAGTGCGCGCTCGCGGAGCGGGAGCGTTACGGCTTCAGCGCCATCAAGACATTTCTGCCGTTTCTTGAAGGAAAAGGCCCGTCAATCAAGCGTCTCGAAAACAATTTCAGCGCCCTCAGAAACGCGCTGGGCGACGATTATCAGATCGCCATCGATTTCCATGCGAGGGTGCTCGAGCCGGCAACTGCGCTGACGATGGCCCAGGTCATCGAGCCCATGCACCCGTTTTTTATCGAGGAACCGCTTAAACCGGAGAACATGGGCATGATGGCCGCGCTGAAAGCCAAAATGAAAGCGCCTCTCGCCACGGGCGAATGCCTGTATACAAAGTTTGAGTTCAACGATCTCATTAAGGCGGACGCGGCCGATATTTTGCAGCCCGACCTCTTTGTCAGCGGCGGCTTCACAGAGGGTCGGAAAATAGCGGCAATGGCCGAGGCCAACTATAAAAACATCGCGCCGCATCACCCGGTCAGCCCGCTGGCGACCTATATCAACGTGCACTTTGCGCTTTCCATCTCCAATTTCCTGATACTTGAGTTCCAGAATGACGATGTGCCGGGGCGCAGGGAGCTTCTCACCGATGTGCTCAAAGTCAATAACGGCTATATTGATCCGCCGACAGCCCCGGGCTGGGGCGTGGAGCTGAACGAGGCATACATAGAGGCCCATCCATACAAATCGTGGACGCGGCCGTTCATCAAAAATCACGACGGCTCAATCGGTATTGTGTAATCGGCAGGTTTGAAACGCATTGTAAAGAATGGCTTCCCCGTATATTGGGGGAAGCCATTCTTTTTTCATGAATTGTATAGCAGGAATCCGGCGGACTGCTATCTCTTTGGCAAGGTAATTTGGAGGGCAACAACCCCTCAAGGGCCTCTTACCACAGCCTGAGGCCGCATAAAACGGCCCTTGTTTTGCTTGATGACAATCATTTATGTGTGGTTTTATAAAAAAATGTTACCGTAAGCTGGTATCGCGGCAATTTTTGCAGACAAACGATAATTTAAAATGTTTACTTCGTTGGTCATAACTGATAGTATTTTTTATAATAGGCGAGATTAATCTATCATAAACGCCCATGCGCTTTAGCGCAGAGACATCAACGAGACCAGTTTTGGGGAGGAGAATCAGCGTGACAAATACAAATCGCGATTTGACGGCGGTTTTGCCGGACGGCAATGATTTTGTGTTCTGGGAAACAGAGCAGGTCTATGACCGAGAACTGCATATCAGCGCGCGCAATGGCTGCGACGAAACCGGAGACGGCACGTCCGGCGCCCCGTTCGCTTCAATCGGCGCCGGCGCCGCAATCGCCGCACCCGGCACGAGAGTTATCATCCACGCGGGTACATATCGGGAATGCGTGCGCCCCGCGCAGGGCGGCACAAGCCCCGAGTACATGATTGCGTATGAAGCCGCCGGTGACGGAGAGGTCGTCATCAAAGCTTCGGAGGTGGCCACCGGTTTTGCGCGCAGCCTTGATTACCGCATTGATTCCGACAGTGACGGCACGGAGCCCGTTATCTGGGAACATGCCCTCAACGGCGAGATGTTCCACGGGTATAATCCGTTCGGCGTGGTCAACTGCATTCACGAAAAGAACTGGCTGCGCTATGGCCGGGTGGAAAAGGAATCAAGCCTTGAACCCTATTTTCTGCGCCGGGGCATGGTGTATGTGGATGGTCATCCACTGCGGCAGGTTCAGCTTTATCAGCTTATGAGCAACGCGCCCGGCACATACTGGGTGGAGGAGAACGGCCTGAAGGTGCATTTCCGCATGCCAGATAACGGGTCGCCGGAAGGGCATCTGATTGAGGTTTCCTGCCGTGAGCAGAACTTTGTTCCCGCGAAACCGTTCCAGTCCTACATAAAGGTGAAGGGCCTCACAATGCTGCACGCCGCGAACGGCGCGCCTGTCCCGCAGATCGGCGCCCTGTCATGCGGACGCGGTCATCACTGGATCATTGAGGACTGCGTAATAGGCTGGGCCAACGCGCTTGGGATCGACATCGGGAATGAAGGCTGGAGCATCAGGCGGCGGCCCGATCAGGTGATCGGATACGCCGTGCTGCGCCGCAATCAGATCCTCGACTGCGGCGTGTGCGGAATCGCGGGCATCGGCGCGTCGTATACCCTTGTCGAAGATAATGTGATCGCCCGCACCGGCTGGCAGCACATGGAATTCGGTTGGGAAGCCAGCGCGCTGAAATTCCATGACAGTGTCGACAGCCTGTTCAGGCGCAACATATTCCGCGACAGCGACCTCTGCGACGGGCTTTGGCTCGACTGCGGCAATTATAACGACCGCATCACGCAGAATCTGTTTCTCAATATCCGCTCGCCGCACGGCATGATCTTCATGGAATGCAACCGCGGCGGCGCGGTCCCGCATGAAATTCTGATAGACAATAACATTCTCTGGGATTCCAAATTTTATCAATCACCAGAAGCGCTCAAACACACCATAACCATCGATAGCACGCACTGGAACGAGCCGTTCGATCTGTCCACGCCGATAGGCGAGGGTATTTCAGGTTACGGCTCCGACGATATGCATATTGCCAACAACCTGATTGCCAATATGGACGGCATGGGCTACAGCCACAACATCATCCGCGGCCGGATGCACGGCGGGCGCGGCGGCACATCCCGGAATTCCATCGTCATGAACAACGTGATTTACGATTGCCGAAGCGGCGCGATCCGCCTGCCAAACCACGACAACACCTTCGACGGCAACTACTATGCCAAGATGCCGCAGGGCTTTTTAGTTCTGACATATCCGGCGCCCACCGAGCAGCTTGACCTAGCCGCGTGGAGGCGCTTTGAGGGATATGATCTGCACGGCGGCTATGCCGCGTTCAAACTGAGCGTTGACCAGGAGGCGCTTACGCTCACCATATGCCCGGACGATAAGACCGGCGTGTGGGATGATTGCGAAAGCGTGGGTTACTGTTCAATGGAGAAGGTTGAGCCGGACGCCAAGGTATCGACGGACTACTTCGGGAATGTTGTGGAGGGCAAGCGTATGCCGGGTCCGCTTGTGGTCGACAGGGATGATGTGACGATCAGCATCGACCCTCGAAAGCTTTAAGCCCGGCCACGTCAATTTATGTGTGATTTTATGAATAATTGTTACCCTTTGCTTGTATTGAAGCAATTATTGCAGACAAAAAACAACTATAAACGTTTACTTGTTTAGCAATAAATGATAA
>JAITVU010000084.1 GCA_031285645.1 Oscillospiraceae bacterium
TATTATTCCTTCAGCATGAGACCGACCTTCTCTGTGATGGCATTTACGGCATCCTGCAGGGTCTGTCGCCCTTCAAAATATCCTGTGGCTTCCTCAATCACAATCTGCTCCTGCAGCAAATCAATCACAATCGGCGCGGACAAGCCCTTAATCATTGCGACAAACGCATCCTGATACGCTTTATCGGGCCAGTGAATGTCGTCTATAAAGGAGACCGCCTCCCCCGTTTCAGGGTCCACGGCGGTCATGCCGAACGACCAGAACCCGTCGTCGGGGTCGTATTCCCTGGATGCCAGGATCGCGTCCACAGCGTCCATATTAACAGGGATGCCCTCGCCGACATCATAGGTTTGCTGCGTCGTGTTCAGCATGTATAAAAGGAATTCCCGCGCCAGCTCCTGCCGGCTCGATGAGGAGAGGATGCCCGCTATATCTGTCGGGATATAGCCATTGTGACCGGCCGGATAGACGCTGAGCGCCGCGCCGTGTTCTATTTGGGCGGTAAAGGGTCCCCCCAGATTTTCAATTGAATAAAGCGCGCCGATGTAAAGGCCGATGCCGCCATGGCTGTACAGCAGTGAATTAGTGATAAAATCGGCGCCCATCGTCCCGCCGTCGGGATGCGGGATATCTTTGAGCAGCGCGTCTATTTCACCGATCGCCTGCAAATCCTCTTTCATATTCTCTGCATTCACGCGCCCGTCCGCCTCAAACCACCTGTGCCAATAGACGCGCTGGAGGTCAAACATCGGATAATTAACCGCGTCAAGGCCAATGCGGGGGTTTTGCTGCTGTGACAAATGCGAAGCGAGTGCCGCGGGCGTCTGAACCGACGCCGCCACGCCCTCCGCCGCCAATAAAAGCGGAATTGTGTAGTGTACCGGCACCGCATAGATTTCCCCGCCGCTTGAAAAAGTCCCCGATATCGCCGGGTGGAGATTGCCGGGCAAATCCCCGACGGGGCTTAAAATCCCTTTATCTATGTAGTCGTAAACAGGCAGTCCGTCTAAAAGCAGTAAATCCGGTCCTTTTCCGGCCAAAATTTCCGTTGAAAGGGTGCGCTGCGCATCGGCCAAGGTGACGCCGTCGTCACCGGAAATGGATACTGTGTATTTGATGACCACATCGGGGTTATCACGCTGAAAGTCCCCCATGGCCTGCCTGATGGTGGGGCTGTCGTAGAGGGAGTGAACGGCAAGCTGCGTACCCGGCACAGTCGGGACGCTGCCGTCATACCGATACCGGAACAGATGACTGCGATAGCTTACTTCATCCCTGCCGCAGAGAAAAATATCGCCGTTGCCGCCGGGGATGATTTGCCTGACCGACATTGTGGGCTTGACAAAGGACGTGAGGGCCCCATCGACCAGCTTCTCCATCAGTTGCCCATCGTTGATCAGCTGGTATACCCCGCTCTTATTGGCATAGCATAAATCTCCCGAAGCCGCGTCTTTCGCAATGGCTGTTTGGGGCGGGGACCCGGACATGAAATTAAAATCCCGGTCGGCCGTCCCCTGCTGAATGGCGATGTCGGCGAGCTGTGCGCCGCCGCCAAAGTCATAGCGTTCAATCCGGCCCTTGTTAAAGACGGACATGACGCCGCCATCGTTCATGAAAAAGCCCTTTGACATCCTTGTATCCACCCTGTATTGGCCGGTATACGCGCCATTCGAATCAAAAGACAGGATCAGATAGTAATAGCTCACAAGAAAGCCGCCGTCTTCAGTCACCCTGAAATCCTCGGCCGAGCCGTTAATATTAAGACTTTCCGGGTATAAATCGATCTCAATAGCCTGCCATGCGCCCTGACGGTACGCGGCCAGGACATGCTCGCCCCATTGATCCGGATTCGACGACACAGCCCTGTAAAGGCAGTAAGGGGTTCCGTCGGCGCCAAAATCGAATGAGGCCACATGCTCAATTTCCAGGTTGTCAAGGGCTTTTATAAAGGGAACATCCTGTTTCTCCCAGTCCGAGTCCGTCTCGCCCGAATGGGTCCACAGGCTGATTTCGCCCGCCCAACCAACCAATTTGAGGCGTTCGTCGTCCATCCCTAAATAATATGGGGATTCAAGCCCTTCCGGAAATGGGATCACATCCTCAACAAAACGGCCCATAGCCGCCTGCTCTTCCGGCGTCTCATTATGAACGGCGCATCCGCCGAAGAACAATACCGACGACAAAAACACTGATAACGCCTTAATCATGATCTTGTTGCGATACACTGTCAACACCTCCTGTATTCTGCGTCATCATATCACAGGCAACCTATAATGCGTCTATAACCGGCGCGCCCCAAACTGTGTCAGTTTGGGGCGCGGTAAAGCAGCGTTGTCGCCTTTCAGGGCGCTGTTTCAGATTGCATGAATAGGCCATGGCTTTTCACGCGTGGTCAATCACGCCCCTCTAAAAGCATGCTCTCAAATATGAGACTATAACTATAAAAAAGCCCGCGAGGCAGAATAGGTGAGCGTTGAGTAACTGCTTTTTAGTGGTTTAACTGTATATAATCATTGTTTTCCTATAAAAACACAAGAACAGAGACATTTCTTCCAGTGAAATTATAGGCGCTCTCTGTTATGATAGACTTAAGTCCCAAAGAAAAGCACCGTTATGCTTATTCGTTCGACCACAGGAGGGTGGCCATGCGCATTTTATTGGTGGAAGACAACGCCGCTTTGAGCGGCTTTATAAACGACGCGCTGACGCAGCACGGATATTCCGTTGATTTGTGCGATGAAGGGGATGACGGGCTTCGGTGGATGTTGGAGGGTGTTCATGACCTTGTCCTGCTCGATCGCATGCTCCCCAGGCTCGACGGACTCTCCCTCCTCAGCATGGCGCGAAAAGCCGGCATCCATACGCCCGTCCTCATGCTGACGGCCCTTGGCGACCTGCCCCAAATCGTGGAGGGGCTCAACACAGGCGCGGATGATTATCTTGTTAAACCGTTCGCGCTTGATGAACTTCTCGCGCGCATCGCGGCGCTGACCCGCCGCCCCCGCGGCCTTGTAAGTCTGGGAAAGGTGACGTTCGGAGGACTGTGCCTCGACCTTGAAACCAGCGCTTTACACTGCGGCAATAAAAGCTGCACGGTGTCAAAGCGGGAATGCAGCCTCCTTGAAATCCTCATGCGCAATCCCGGCCAGACGGTGACGCGCAGGAATATTTTCACTTATGTTTGGGGACCTGACGCGGCTGTTGAGGACGCGAATCTGGACAACTACATCCACTTTGTGCGGGACAGGCTCGCGGAGGTCCGGTCGCCGGTTATTATAGAGACAGTCCGCGGCGTCGGCTACAGGCTGGAGCAAAGCCATGTTTCATAAACTGCGCCGTCAACTCACAATCATCTGCGCGACCGGCACAGCCCTGGTCTTGATCGCCATGTCGGGCGGCTCGCTTCTGTTTTCGGTATCGCGGGTAAAAACCCAGTACGAAGATGCCTTCAGGGGCAATATGAACAATGTTTTTTACTATCTCCAGGCGCAGGCCGCGATCGATCAGACCTGGCTGTCACGCACTGAAACCGACAGCGGCCTTTTAATCGGCATCCGGCTCGAGGATCGGGTTTTACGCCACACAATGCAAAATACGCAGCGCCGTCACCTGACGGAACGGGCCTTTGATGAGGCCGTGAACCGGCACGGATTCGATTTTTCAAAACGACCGGACGGCGTTACTCCGGAAACCGTGGAGTTTTTACTCACGGATAACGGTCTTCAATACCGCGCCGCGGTCGCCACCGTTCCGTTGGGCGAACTCAGAGCCCATATCGCCATGGTCAAAAGCCGGGATGATGAGCGCGCCACGATCCGGCAGATTTGCCTTGTCTTTGCGGCTTTTACCATTCTGGCCATACTGTCTCTCGCGGCCTTCGCCTACTTTTTCACCGGACGCGCCATCCGTCCTGTAAGGGAGAATAACCAGAAACAGGCGGAATTTGTTTCGGCGGCCTCCCATGAGCTGCGCACGCCGCTGTCTGTGTTCCGGATGGGACTCGAGCTGCTCCGTATGCAGCCGGAAAAAGGCCCTGAAATCTCAGGTAAGCTGGAAACCGAATGCGATCAAATGGCCCGGCTCGTGGATGACCTTCTGATTCTGGCCCGGGCTGACGACCATCATTGGTCTTTAAAGCCCGCCGCCTTTTCGCCAAAAACACTGCTGCTCGACACGCTCGAACGCTATGAGGACATTGCGGCTAAAACGGATAACCGTCTCATCCCGGTCATATCGGACGCCCTTCCCGCCGGTATTGTCTGCGATGGCCAGCGGATCACGCAGGTTCTCGGAATCCTTGTAGATAACGCCTTGCGGTACGCGCCGCCGGAGAGCGCCATAAAGCTGGGCCTGACGCGGCAAAAAAATACGCTGGCCTTCTTTGTGGAGGACAGCGGTCCCGGCGTCGCGCCTGAGGAGCGGGAGCGCGTTTTTGAGCGGTTTTACCGGGCTGAGCAATCCCGTACCGATACAGGGCATCACGGCCTGGGGCTATCCGTGGCCCGTGAAATTATCACGCTTCACGGCGGACGTATCTGGGTTGAGGGCTCAGAGTCAGGCGGCGCCCGGTTTGTTTTCTCAATCCCGCTGCACAGAAAGTCCGGTGAGCATTCGTAAAGCCCATGTTCATGCATAAACCTAAAACAATATGGCCAACGGCGCGCCGTTGGCCATAATACTTCACGCACTTGCCATCCTTAGGATTAAAAATTACAAATTTCATAATAACGGTTTTAACCGCCTAAAGCCTGTATAGACCAATT
>JAITVU010000091.1 GCA_031285645.1 Oscillospiraceae bacterium
AGGAGCGCATGAGCGTTGTTGTCGCCAAAGAGGACGCGGCGCGCTTTATTGAACTGGCCGACGCCGAAAACCTTGAAGCCCGCGTTGTCGCCGATATCACGGCCGCGCCGCGCCTCACAATGGACTGGAACGGCAAAACCATCGTGAATCTGTCGCGCGCCTTTCTTAACTCAAACGGCGCGCCCAAAAGCGCCGATGTAAAAATCGCAGCGCCTCAAACCAGTGACAGCGTTTATCCGCCGCTCACAAAGACAGCGCTTACAGAGCTGGCCGCAAGCCTTGCCCTGTGTTCCCAGAAAGGGCTGGGCGAGCGATTTGACGCCACCATCGGCCGCGGAACCGTCCTCATGCCGTACGGCGGCAAATACCAGCTCACCCCGCCGCAAACCATGGCCGGTAAAATCCCCGTTTTAGAGGGGCGCACGGACGCGGCGTCGCTGATGGCATGGGGATTCGATCCCCATATCTCGGAGGCGAGCCCCTATCACGGCGCGGCGGCGGCCGTCATACACTCCGTGGCTAAAATTATCGCCTCGGGCGGCACAAGGAAAAAGTGCTGGCTGAGTTTTCAGGAATATTTTGAGCGCCTGCGTGACGAACCGACGCGCTGGGGCAAACCGGCAGCGGCGCTGCTCGGCGCGCTGGAGGCCCAGCTCGGCCTTGAAGTCGGCGCGATCGGCGGCAAGGACTCCATGTCCGGCAGCTTTGAGGAGATCGACGTGCCGCCCACCCTTGTGTCCTTCGCCGTATCCATGGCGGACGCCAAAAGTGTTGTGTCGCCCGAATTCAAAAAGGCGGGCAGTCATGTCTATAAGCTTTACGCCGGCGCCGGCGTTTACGGAAAAACGGATTATAAAAGCCTTTGCGGCCTCTGCGACCAAATGGAGGCATGGATCAGGGAAGGGCGTATCCACGCGGCCTGGGCCATCGGGGCGGGCGGCGCGGCCGAGGCCGTCATCAAGATGAGCTTTGGCAACCATATCGGCTTTAAGGCTGTCGCCCCGCTGACGGCCGAGCCCCTGATCGGAGGCTTTATCGTCGAGGCCGACGCCCTGCCCGGCCATGAAAAGGATCTGATCGGCGTCACAACCGAAGCCTACACCTTGCTCCAAAACGGCGAGACAATCGATTTCGGCGATATCCAATCGGCGTGGGAAGCGACGCTTCAGCCTGTTTACCCCTATCTGATCGCGCAGGAAGGCGCGGCCGAAACGCTTACAAACAACACTTATCCCACGATATCAAGCCCCGTTAAATCGGCGAAACCCCTGTTTGTCATTCCCGTTTTTCCCGGCACAAACTGCGAATACGACACCGCGCGCGGCATTGAGCGGGCCGGGGGCGCGGCGCGGATTCTTGTTATCCGCAACAGGAGCGTGCAGGACATCGGCGAGAGCGCGCGCGCGCTGGCGGACGCCATTCGCGGGGCACAGGGCCTTGTGATCCCGGGCGGCTTTTCCGGCGGCGACGAACCGGACGGCTCAGGCAAATTCATCACCGCTTTCTTTCGAAACGCGGCGGTCTCGGACGCCGTTGCGGATCTGCTGCAAAAAAGGGACGGCCTTATGTGCGGCATCTGCAACGGGTTCCAGGCGCTGATCAAGCTCGGGCTCGTCCCGTACGGCGAGATCCGTGACACGGACGTCCAGTCCCCGACTTTGACCTACAATAAAATCGGTCGGCACCAGTCCTTACTCGCGCATACAAGGGTGGCCTCAAACAAATCCCCCTGGCTTTCCGCCATGGCGCCGGGCGCCGTCTACACCGTCGCGGTCAGCCACGGCGAGGGCCGCTTTATCGCGGATGAAAGCCTTATCCGCGCGCTTGCCGAAAACGGCCAGATCGCGACCCAGTACGTCGACTTCGGCGGCAACGCCACACAGGATATCCGCTTCAACCCCAACAATTCCGATTGCGCCGTTGAGGGCGTCACCTCTCCGGACGGCCGCGTTTTCGGCCGCATGTGCCACAATGAGCGCTATGAGGCGGGCCTTTTCAAAAATGTTCCCGGTGACAAAGATATGGATATTTTCGCCGGCGCTGTGGCATATTACCGCTAAAACCGGATCAAAGCACTCTTGCTTATGATCAAGTGATTCAAGGAGGACCGGCCATGGATAATCAGTCATGGACACAGTTTGATATTTACACCTCGACACAGGGCGTTGAGCCGTTGGGCGCGGCCCTGATCGACATCGGCTACCCCGCTTTTGCCATACAGGACCCGGCCGATTTTGAAAAACTGCTTAAGGGCGAAAGCGGGCGCTGGGATTATATCGACGACGACCTGATGAAACTCAAGGACGCTGAAACCACCGTGACTGTTTATCTGCCCGACAACGAACAGGGCCGTGACGGGCTTATGGCTGTCGCGGATGCGCTCGCGCGACTTAAAGCCCTGGACACGGTGGGGGAGTGGGGGCGCCTGACGCATACGCTCAGCGGCGTCAATGAAGAGGACTGGGCCTCAGCCTGGAAAAAATATTACAAGCCGTTTAAAATCGGGCCGCGCCTTATTGTGTGCCCGTCGTGGGAAGATTACGCGCCCAAGGCGGGCGAAACCGTGATGAAGCTCGATCCCGGCATGGCCTTCGGCACGGGCACGCATGAATCCACGCGCCTCTGCCTGGATGGGCTGCAGGAAATGATCTCGGGCGGCGAATCGGTGCTCGATATCGGCTGCGGCAGCGGCATCCTCTCCATCGCCGCGCTTTTACTCGGCGCGAAGCAGGCGCTGGGCGTTGACATCGACGCTGTTGCTGTGCGCGTGGCGGAGGAGAACGCGGCGCTTAACGGCGTGGGAAATAAAGCGCGTTACCTGTGCGGCAACCTGACGGACCATGTGACGGGGCGCTATGACATTATATGCGCCAATATCGTCGCCGACATTATAATCCAGCTCAGCGAGACTGTGCCGGATTACATGAATCCGGGCGGTCTTTTTCTTGTTTCCGGCATCATTGATACCAGGGCCTACGAGGTGCTGAGCTTCGCGGAGGGCCAGGGGTTCAGGCTCAAATCGCGCCGGGACGACGGCGGCTGGGTTTCGATGCTTTTCGGCTGGGAGCGGCCTTACTGATACTAATCCGCATATAAAATCCTACGAAGCAGAGCGATGCTTTCTTTGAGAAGAAAGCGTTTTGAGCGGTAGTTGAGTAGCTGATTTTAAAAGCGGATTAGTATGACACCACTCGTCCATTTGATCAAAATGATCTGATTCTATATAACGTATGGATGGTCACAATGCCCAGATTTTTCAGCGCTCATATCAACGGCCAAACGGCCTGTATAGAGGGTGACGACGCAAAGCACATCGCGTCGTCACTGCGCATGCGCATTGGGGATACGCTCGTGTTGTGCGATATGGCCGGGTCCGACTACGACTGCGTCATCAGGGGGATAAGCACTCAGGAAGTCACGCTTGACGTGCTTTCCAAGACGCCCTGCACAAGCGAACCCGGTGTGCGCGTTCATCTTTATCAGGCGATTCCAAAAGGGGATAAGCTCGATATGATCGTGCAAAAGGCGGTGGAACTGGGCGTTTACGCCTTCACGCCCGTTTTGACCGAGCGCTGTGTCTCGCGTCCGGAC
>JAITVU010000110.1 GCA_031285645.1 Oscillospiraceae bacterium
CCCGAAACGCCTCGGCGTGTCGGGTCCCTGTTTTTCTTATGGGAGCGCTGCGCGGCCTCATGGCGGCGCTCTATTTCTGCCTGATGGGGAAATAAACCTCAGTCACAAATTCCGAGGGGGGCAGGCCCTCGTCACTGTAGCCCCGCACATATTTGTCGTAGGGCGGGCCGTTGAGCGTGTATCCGTTGGCGTCGATCCATTCGGTGAGGGCCGCGTAAATACTTGAGAACTGGGCGTCATAAGGGCCTATATGCGTCGCGTAGCAGCACAGGCCGCCCTCGAGCGTGCGCACGCCGTCCCCGCTGCCCGTTACGGGGACGCCAACCTCAATGTCGCTGTGTTCGGGATCGAACTCTTCATCGTGGTAGATGGTGATCGGCGGTCCCGCGATGCCGAGTTTTTGGCGCGCCGCGGTCGCGTACAGGGTTGTGAACACCTCGTCAAAATCTTTAAGGCTCATTTTTTTACGCAGGCTGTAAATCCTGACGGGCTCCAGCGTAACGGTTTTAACAACAATATTCTGTTCCATAATATCAATACTCCTTCTCAGTTTATCCGCATCCACGCGCATCTGGTCCAGGATGCGGCTCCTGTCCTGCAGCTCAGCCTGCAGGAACTCGTGCTTCGCTTCCAGCATATCGGCCAGGTAAGCGCTGTCCCCCCTGGCGAGGACCGCCGCGGTTTCGGGCAGCGAAAAGCCGTAGCTTTTGAGCTTGCTGATCAGCAGCATGCTCTTGAGCTGGGCTATTTTATAGTACCTGTAGCCGTTTTCGGCCGTATACTCCGGCTTGAGGAGGCCGATTTCGTCGTAGTGGCGCAGCGTTTTCTTTGTAACCATACAGATTTTAGAGAATTCTCCGATTGTCAGCATAGGCCCATCCTTTTTGATGTTCGTTTGTCGAATGATATCTGTGGAACGTTCCATCGTCAGTATAAGCTGTGCCCTTGGGGCAATGTCAAGGGCTTTATAAAAAATATTTTTAAGGCGCAAGATCGCCGTAAAAAATTGCCGGGATACAGGACAAAGGGCCTATAGCGGCGGTAAGTAAAAAATAACGTTCCGGTTATTTTTTACTTTTGCTATAATGTCTGTATAGAGGATACAGGACAAAACGGTTTGATTTTAAGACTGAAAAAGTATATACTGACTATATCACTTAAGAACATATGTTGCGGGGAGAGTGCGGTATGCTGATGCCCGAAAAAATTGACGACGCCATGCTCGCGCCGTGCGGGGTCAACTGCATGGCGTGCCTTGCCCATGTCAGAACAAAAAACAGCTGCGCGGGGTGCCTGGGGCCGGATGCGCACAAAAGGAAGAGCTGCCTGAATTGCGTCAGAAAGAACTGCGCCGTTGAAAAGGGTTTTACCTGGTGTTTTCAGTGCGAAGAGTTCCCTTGCAGGCCCATTAAAACTCTGGATCAATCCTACAGGAAACGCTATGGAATCAGCCTTGTGGAAAACGGGCGCTATGCGCGCGAAAATGGCGTCGGGGCCTTGCTTGCGTGGGACAGGGCACGCTTTACATGCGGTTGCGGCGGGATCATTTGCCAGCATGACGGGATTTGCAGCGCATGCGGGGAGAAGACGGAGCTGAAGCCTTATGAAGATTGACAGGCTGCTCGCCATACTGACGCTGCTTTTGCAGCGCGGGCGCGTGACGGCGCCGGAGCTGGCCCGCCGTTTCGAGGTTTCAAGGCGCACCATCAGCCGCGATGTTGACAATCTGTGCAAAGCCGGATTTCCCATTGTGACAATACAGGGCGCCGGCGGCGGCATATCTATCGCCGAAGGCTTCAAACTGGATAAAAGCGTGCTGACAACCGGCGAACTGCAAAGCATTCTCATCGGGCTGCGGGGGCTCGAATCGGTGGGCAGTGCGCCGCGCGCGCAGAATTTACGGGACAAGCTCACAGCGTCGCCCGATGTTCTCGCGCTGGCGGACAGCCTTGTCATCGATCTTGCCTCGCATTATAAGGAAAGTTTGTCCCATAAAATAGGGTTGCTGCGCGCCGCAATTGAGAGCAGTGTAACGGTGACGTTCCGATATTATTCAAACAGGGGACGCGCGGCGCGGCATATCGAGCCGTATCTGATCATTTTCAAATGGTCCGACTGGTATGTGCTGGGGTATTGCCTCATGCGCCGTGATTACAGGCTTTTTAAGCTGAACCGCCTGTGGGACATTGAAAAGGCGGGGGATGCATTTGTCAAGCGGGAAATCCCGCTTGACAAACTGAATCTCGACGCGTATTTCACCGATGAAAACCCTGTAACGGTTCTCTTTGATGAGAGCGCCGAATATATGCTGGTCGAGGAATTCGGCCCCGACTGCTATACGCGCTTTAAGGACGGGCGTCTGCTCTACGAGGGCGGCTATTCGGACAGGGGCTATATCATGCGCTGGCTGCTGGGATTCGGCGGTCGCGCCGAGGTGATCGGCCCGCCGGACCTGCGGGCTGAAATGGCGGATTTGGCCATGAATATCTACCAAAAGCATTCGGATGGCCGCGCCTTAAACAGCACAGTGTGTCATGAGTGAAAAATGAGGCACATCCGAGGCCGTGACATTTCAATCCGGTTGTTTTTTTATATTTGAGAAAGCCAGAAGCATGAAGAAGGAGCAGTATGAAGCAGCAGTCTTTTTTTGAAAGCAGCCAACTCAACAACCCGTTGGCCAGCCGGCTGAGGCCGCGCACGCTTTCGGAATATGCGGGCCAGCATCATTTGCTGGATGAGGGCAAAGTTCTGCGTCAGCTTATTGACCAGGACCAGGTTCCCTCGATGATTTTCTGGGGCCCGCCAGGCGTCGGGAAAACAACGCTCGCCCGCATCATAGCGGGCAAAACCCAGGCCCATTTCATTGATTTCAGCGCCGTCACCAGCGGCATTAAAGAGATTAAGGATGTCATGAACCGGGCTGAACAGAGCCGCATGCTCGGGGATAAAACCATCCTTTTTATCGATGAGATTCACCGCTTCAATAAGGCGCAGCAGGACGCCTTCCTGCCGTTTGTGGAGCGCGGCAGCATCATCCTGATCGGCGCGACGACCGAAAATCCCTCCTTTGAAATTAATTCGGCATTGCTCTCCCGCTGCAAAGTCTTTGTGCTCAATGCGCTTGAAACACCGGAACTGGCGGAGCTGCTGCGCGGCGCGATCACCGATCCCCGCGGCTTTGGCGGGCAGGACATCGCTATCACGGATGATATGCTGCACATGATCGCGGCATTTGCCAACGGCGACGCCAGGGTGGCGCTGAACACATTGGAGATGGTCGTACTCAACGCTGTGCGCGACGGAGATAAAACGACCGTGACAAACGAGATTATTGAGCAGTGCATCAACCGCAAATCGCTTCTTTACGATAAAAACGGCGAGGAGCACTACAACCTGATCTCAGCGCTGCACAAATCCATGCGCAATTCCGACGCCGACGCGGCGATTTACTGGCTGGCCCGCATGCTTGAAGCCGGGGAGGATCCGCTTTATATCGCGCGGCGCGTGACGCGTTTTGCCAGCGAGGACATCGGCATGGCCGACAGCCGCGCGCTTGAAGTCGCCATAGCGGCTTATCAGGCCTGTCATTTTATCGGCATGCCCGAGTGCAGTGTTCATCTTACCCACGCTGTGACCTATATGGCGCTGGCGCCCAAATCGAACGCCCTGGACGCCGCCTATATGAGCGCGCGCGGCGACGCGCAGAAAATGCTCGCCGAGCCTGTGCCGCTGCATCTGCGCAACGCGCCGACCCGGCTCATGGCCGATCTCGGTTACGGCGAGGGGTACCAGTACGCGCACGATACCGCGGATAAGCTGACAGACATGACCTGTCTGCCGGAATCTCTCGCGGGCCGCCGGTATTATATCCCGACACGGGAGGGGCGCGAGGCCAGAGTGCGCGAGCGCATGGAACAGATTGAAAAATGGCGCAGGGAACATGAATGAGGATTTAATTGTATGGGCGGTGTTGTCCGGTAAAGCTTTGCATTCCGCGTTCTTAGCGCTGCTAAAAGAGTTTACAATCCTTTTGTTTAAGGCATTTCAGCAAGGCGAGGCCTGTCGCTCATGCCGCGACGGGTATATCGCGTATACCACGCTGAGGTGGTTTTATTTCGGGCCTTTTGCAAAGGCCGGGTATGTTGCTGATGCCGCAACAAAGCAAGGCGCTGCCGTGCGGCGAGGCTTGTCGCTGATGCCGCGACGGGCAGTTCCTTTGTCTCGTCACAAAGGAACCAAAAGACGTAAAGGGGGCTCCCCGCCGCCCCCTAACCCCCGCATGATCGTGCCGTGTACACGCG
>JAITVU010000113.1 GCA_031285645.1 Oscillospiraceae bacterium
TAATGGCTTGCTCAATCCCAAGCTGCTGGGCGTCGATGCCAATACGCTGCTTTATCAGGTGCCGGGCGGCATGCTCTCGAATCTTGTCTCGCAGCTTAAGCAAGCGGGTAAGGAAGATCAGCTGGACGCCGTGCTTCAGGAAATTCCCAAGGTGCGCAAAGATTCCGGTTATCCGCCGCTGGTCACGCCGACCTCCCAGATTGTCGGCACCCAGGCTGTGTTTAATATTGTTATGGGCGAGCGGTATAAGATGATCACCAAGGAGTTTAAGGGCCTTGTGCGCGGTGAATACGGCAAAACGCCCGCTCCCATTGATCCCGAGTTCCGCAAATTTATCATCGGTGACGAGGAGCCCATCGATTGCCGTCCGGCCGATTTGCTTGAGCCCGAGCTCAAAAAGTTGCAGGCCGAGATGCCCGAGAAATTCAACGAACAGGAAGAGGATGTGCTTACGCTCGCGCAGTTCCCACAGGTGGCGCCGAAATTCTTTGATCAACGCGCCAACAGGCTTTATGGCGTGGATGGCAAACATGCCAATGCCGCCGCGCAGGTACACCCGGTTTAAAGGAATTGCCGCAGCTCGTCGGCTTCAAAAATAAAAGCGCCCGCAGTTTAATGCTGCGGGCGCTTTTGCGCACCATTATGATCACTTCCGCATACAGTATAAAGGGTCCGTGAGCGCATGAAAACGTCCTTGATTTTGCGCTTATACTAATATCCCATTAAAAAGCAGATAAAATGGCGCGATGCGTTTTGGGAAAAAGGCGTTTTGAGCGATATTTTATCGCTCTTTTTAACGGATATTAGTATTAGGTTACGGCCCTGGCCCGCGCCAGACACTTGCGGGCCATGCCGGTAAACAGCCAAGGCAGCTGTTTGTCGCAACTGGACAAATAACCCTGACACAAATATGTCCAGTTGCCCGATGCGAGTGAGCTTTTCCGCTGATCTTTGTGCGGATAATGAGTTCAATCGTTATGACGTCAGGTAAAATTAAAGCAGCATTATTGAGCGTTTCAGACTTTAATAATGCAAAAACAAATGAAGGCGGAATTGACCAATGAGTTACGAAGATAAATTTGATAGAAACTCTGATTTTGAAGAAAACGGTAGAGACTGTGGCTGCGACAGAGACAACGATTACGAGCGTGACTATGATCGCGATTATGACCGCGATCCTGGCAATCACGGACACGATAAAAAAAGATGTGATTGCGCTTGCCGCGATTGTTGCGAAGATAAATGCGATATCGAGTTTAAACCGCCGGTTTACAAATGCGAGTGCAAATGTGTTCGCAAACGCGTCATCTTTGAGCCTCCGATGAAGAGATGCAAAGGATTTGACGAATGCCGCAAATGCCGCTGCAAATGCTGCTGTGATTGTGGCTGTGGTGGATGTGCATAATACCAATCTTTCATGAAAATGAGGACGAAAAATCCTCATAAAATCCCATAATTACAGGCTTTTGTTCAATTTTTTGTCTATTTTCCAATGAAAGATTGGTATAACTATATAATAGAAAAGCAAACTTTATTCGGGATTGTTATTTGACTATATACTAGACTTCAAGTGGCAGACACTATGTAGCTTGATGTGTAAAAGGCCGCCAGATGGCGGCCTTTTTATTTGTTATCATTTTCATTAGGGTTCAGCCTATTTCTGTACTGACGGCCGTACCCTTTCCTATTGATACCTGATAGCGGACTGTCACCGTCATTCATATCCGTGCGCGCAATCAACATTGATTTTGGCGCGGCGATCCCCAATACTACTTTTTCGCCCGTTATATCAATAACAGTCGCTTCTATGTCGTCGCCAATCAAAAATGATTCGCCGATCCTCCGGCTAATTACAAGCATTTATTTCGGCTCCTTTAAATCATGTCCTGATTACTGTACCACGGCTTTCGCTTCATCAGTGACACTGTCGCCGACAGAAGCGTCTTTATGATCATCCTCCCCGGCGGCAGGCGAATCGGTAAGCGGAAATTTTATCGGATAGTTAGCGTTTTGCAGGATGACCTGCCGCGCAATATTTTCCTTATGATTGATGACAATCGGGCTTTTCAAGTTGACGGTGATTTTGGAAATATCATCGGGGACAACGGCAATAACGAGAAACCTGAGCGCTGATATATCCTTGGCGTTCAACGCCTTAAGGTCCGATTTCTCCAGCACAGGCTCGTAACCGTTGATGATTTCAAAAGGATCGAAAACAACGAAACACGGCATAACCGACTCGGCAGCCTGATACCACATAAGTGTGACGTCATCTTCCTGCTTTGTAATAAGCGCGTACTTGCTGCTGAAATCAAACCCGAACAAACCGTTCGGCATGTCGAATATATTTTCGTCCTTAACGTCCATTTCCCCAAAAACAGCGGTATTGATTAACATCTAAATCCTCCAAAGACATTCCCCGTCTAATTTTCATATCCGCGAGGGCACTATCCCTTTACATCGACAGTCGGCGGGGGAACATAGTTCGGATTCGCGCTCGGTGGCACGTATATTGGGTCGCCGACATACTCAATAATAACTTCCGGATACTGTTTAACGACAAACTGTATTTCTCCCGGAACGTATTCCAGATAAGGTTTGTTGTTAGTATTCCAGTCGAATGTCAGCTTATCCATGTTGTACTCGAAAGAAATATTGCCGCCTTCAACGGAAAACTCGGGTCCGGTGGAGGGGATAAACGCGAGTACGGTGTCGTAAGACCGAATGGACTGGGACATGGCGATATCGGCGATCGGGCTGCCCTTGCCATAACTGTCGACCATCCGGTTGCCGTTCTCGGCGTAGGCGCGCGTGGC
>JAITVU010000160.1 GCA_031285645.1 Oscillospiraceae bacterium
CATCACGGAGAAGGTGCGGGAAGAATTGACGGCTGTTTGATGAATGATGCCGTTGAGCCGGGCCGCCGCCTGTTCTATTTCTTTCAGTTCCATGGATACCAACCACTTTCAATAAAATAAAAATGCCCTTTGCCTGCACAAACAGGCAAAGGGCACATCCTTCGTAAAAACCCGTCAAACCGGGGAAACGAAAGACACGCTTCTTCGCCTGCAACGCATAATAATAATGTTAATTATAATAAGCGCAGCGCAAACAAACCGGATAATCGACTCGATTATTCCGCTTACAAACAGGCTGCGGTTATTATAATGCGGCATTGTCATGGCGGTGTCCTTCAAAACATATGATTATGTAAAGCTTTGCCTTATTATACCGGACCGGATCGAATGTGTCAACGTTTAGCCAGACAGATTTAATACCGGCCTGTTTTTAAACCACAGTGGACTTTGCCCGCTGCCACGCATTCGCGCGGATATGACGTATGCGGCAAGGATAGACTGCCGCGTTTAAATTTGTCTGGTCATTTAAACCTGTACAGCTATAATTGTGCACAGTTTAATACCAGATTAACCGCGCGGCAACATCGATGGGTATTTCTGTTTTATAAACTGAAGGGGTATAATACGCCATGCCTGCTGCGACGGCATGGCGTCGTTGCCGCGGGGAGGGCCATTTTCCTCCTGACCATAGTGAAGGATGCCGGGAAAGGGCGGGATGCTATACCGTGACAGCGTGCAGAATCGCGTCCCCCATGGCGCGCGTACCAATGGCCCTGTCACCCGCCATGGCGATGTCGTGTGTGCGCAGACCCGTCTCTAAAACCGTGTCAACGGCTTTTTCAATGGCGCCCGCCGCCGCATCCTCGCCCAGGGAATAACGCAGCAGCATGGCGGCGGATAAAATGGCGGCGACAGGGTTGGCGCAATCTTTCCCGGCAAGATCAGGCGCGGAACCGTGAATGGGCTCATACAGCCCCAGCGAGCCCGAACTCAAGGAGGCGGAGGGCAGCATGCCGATGGACCCTGTAATCTGCGACGCCTCATCGGAGAGGATATCGCCGAACATATTGCTGGTCACAATGGTGTCGAACTGCCCGGGATCGCGCACGAGCTGCATGGCGGCATTGTCCACGTACATATGGGAGAGCGCGACTTCGGGATACTCTTTGGCAAGTCCTGTGGCGATTTCGCGCCAGAGACGCGATGACTCGAGAACATTGGCTTTATCCACCGAGCACAGGCGTTTGCCCCGTTTAGCGGCCAGTGAAAAGGCGACGCGCACAATGCGCTCAATTTCGTCGGCGCTGTAGCGCTCTGTATCGTAGGCGGCGGGGACGCCGCCGGTGTTGTCCCGCCCCCTTTGACCGAAATAGATGCCGCCGGTCAGTTCGCGCACCACAAGCAAATTCAGCCCATCGCCGAGAATGTCGTCTTTGAGCGGAGAGGCGCTGCGCAATGCGGGATACACAATAGCCGGGCGCAGATTGGCGAAAAGTCCCAGGGCGGCGCGGATGCCCAGCAGGCCCTTTTCGGGTCTTTCACCGCTCGGAAGGGCATCCCATTTCGGCCCGCCCACAGCGCCCAGCAGCACGGCGTCGGCGCTTTTGCAGGCCGAGACGGTTTCGGCGGGCAGAGGTTCGCCCACCGCGTCAATCGCGCAGCCGCCCAGCAAGGCGTCCCGATAGCGCAGGTCAAAGCCGTGCTTGCGCGCGGCTGCGTCCAAAACGCGCCGCGCTTCCCGCGTGATTTCGGGGCCGATGCCGTCCCCGGCCAGGACTGTGATGGTATATGTTTTCATGTGGGACTCCTTTTATCATAAGAAATTGACTTTAATACTCGGCAAACTTTAATGAGGACATTGAAATCGCGCGGGCACGCGCTATGTAACGCGAATTAACAGTTATTACCGCTGCTTAAGTTCCTGAAACATATTTACCCTGAAGCCGCAAATCCGCCGCGCTTTTAAAAGCGCGGTTTCCCCGCGCCCGCTTTGCGGCGGGGGGCCTTTGGCCGCTTGCGGCCAAAGGGGATTTGCGGCACTGGCGGTCGAGATGCGATCCGCTACTCACCGCTCGCTGATTCGCGTCCCTTAAATGCGCTTACTCTGATTTTATTTTGGCTTTTGTATGGGCTACAAGGCCGCCCGCTGCAATGATTTCCTGCATAAAGGCGGGGAAGGGGACGGCCGTATAGCTTTTACCCTTCGTCAGGTTTTTAATCACGCCGGTGTCGAGGTCGGCCTCAATCCGGTCGCCCATTTCGGCGTCTTTTGCCGCGTCGGGGCACTCCATCACGGGCAGGCCGATGTTGATGGCATTGCGGAAAAAAATGCGGGCGAAGTTCTCGGCGATCACACAGCTGATACCGCTGGCTTTAAGGGCGATGGGTGCGTGCTCGCGGCTGGAGCCGCAGCCAAAATTCAGGCCGCCCACCATAATGTCTCCCGGTTTGACACGCCCGGTGAAGGCGTCGTCGATATCCTCCATGCAGTGCGCGGCGAGAAAACCGGGATCAAAGCTGTTGAGCATGCGCGCGGGAATGATGGCGTCGGTGTCGATATGGTCACCGTATTTATGGACAAAGCCGTTGCAAATCATAATTATTCTCCTCATATTAATCTTGGAAAAGCGCACTTTCCATAATGGTATGACAGTCTGACTATATAGACATATAGGTTTAAAACTGGTACAGTTTTAAACCACAGCGCGCTTTACTCGCTGCCACGCATCGCGTGGATATAGTGAATTCGGTTTTAACTAACCAGGAATAAGGATAAAAGCGTATTCACTATATATAGGCCGCTTCGCGGCGCGCGGCGTTTGCCGCGTATTTAAAAATTGCGTCGCAATTTTAAACCTATACAGCTACAAAACGGACGTGGGGCCGCAGATAAAGCCTTTAACAGCCGACGCCGCGGCGACAGCCGGGGACGCGAGGTAGACCTCGCTCCCTACATGGCCCATGCGCCCGACAAAGTTGCGGTTCGTCGTGGAAACGCATTTTTCACCCTCGGCGAGGACGCCCATATGGCCGCCCAAACAGGGGCCGCAGGTTGGGGTGGAAACCGCCGCGCCCGCGTCGACAAAGATATTCATCAAGCCGTCGTTCACGCATTGCTTCCATATTTCCTGGGTTGCCGGGATGATAATGCAGCGGACATGTTCGGCGACCCTGTGGCCCTTGAGGATTTCGGCGGCGGCGCGCATGTCGCTGATGCGCCCGTTTGTACAGGAGCCGATGACAACCTGATCAATTCTGATTTCCATTTTTTCCGTGTCTTCAATACTGTGCGCGTTTTCCGGCAAATGCGGGAAGGCAACCGTTATGGGCATGGTGTCGAGATCGATGACGACTTCCTCGGTGTAAACGGCGTCGGGATCGGCCGCGTAGGTAACGCCCACATCCCCGCCATGGGCCTTGACATACGCGATGGTCGCCGCGTCTACAGGGAAAATGCCGTTTTTAGCGCCCGCTTCTATGGCCATGTTGGAGATTGTGAAACGGTCATCCATGGTCAGCGCGCCGATATTGCCGGTGAATTCCAGGGAACGATAACGCGCGCCGTCCACGCCGAGGCGTCCGATCAGGTGGAGGATAATGTCCTTGCCTGAAACATGGGGGCGTTTCTCGCCCTTTATAACAACCTTGATGGCTTCGGGTACTTTAAACCACGCCTTGCCCGTCGCCATGGCCGCGGCCATATCGGTCGAGCCGACGCCGGTGGCGAATGCACCAAGCGCGCCGTGTGTGCATGTGTGGCTGTCCGCGCCGATGATGGCGTCTCCCGGCCTGATGAGGCCTTTTTCCGGCAGGAAAGCGTGCTCGATCCCGACACGTCCCACCTCAAAATAGTGGACGATACCCATTTCGCGGGCGAATTCCTTCATTTTCTTGGCGAGTCCCGCAGCGGCGATATCCTTATTAGGTGTGAAGTGGTCGGGCATGAGCGCGATTTTTGACTGATCAAAAACGCCTTTCACGCCCATCTTGTAAAATTCGTCTATAGCGACGGGGGCTGTAATTTCGTTGCCGAATACAAGGTCGAGCCCGCATTCGATCAGTTCCCCCTCTGCAACAGCGTCTTTTCCGGCTTTAACAGCCAGAATTTTTTGAGTCATCGTCATGGCCATGGTATTTTCATCCCTTCATTGTGTTTCTTAAACGGCGAGAGCTGTTTTTACGCGAAAGTGTTCAATGACACGGCGGGTCTGATTCCCCGCCGCCCCGCAGGTCGGTATCCCTTGGATACACCGTCTGCCTGCGGCGGTGAGTGTCATTATGGTACTGTATGGAGAAGCGCTGTGGCGATACTACGCCTTTTTTGCCTGCTGCGCGAGCGCGCGGTTGATGGCGTTGATATAGGCATGGATAGAGGCTTCGATCACATCGGTGGAAAGGCCGCGCCCGGTGTGGATACCGTCGTCGTGTCTGACCCGCACTGTGACCTCTCCAAGGGCGTCCATACCCGCCGTTACAGCCTTGATGTCGTAAGCGGTTAAAGGCCAGGAGCCGCCGACGATACGCGCCGCGGCATTGTACGCGGCGTCCACGGGGCCGTCTCCCGTCGCGGCCTCGGTGACTGCTTTTTCATCGTGGACGAGCGTGATGCTGGCCATGGAGCGCATTTTATTACCGCTCTGGATCTGGAAAGCGTCGAGTTTATAATAATCGGGCACGTCGGTTCTGGTATAGTTGACTAAAGCCTCGAGATCCTCATCCATAATCTCCTTTTTGCGGTCGGCTAAATCCTTGAACCGCACAAAGGCCGCGTCAATTTCCTCTTGGGAGAGCGTATAGCCCATTTGCCGCAGCCGGTCCGCGAAGGCGTGGCGGCCGGACAGTTTGCCCAATACCATGGTGCTCTCCGTTTTGCCCACGGACTGCGGCGTCATGATCTCATAGGTCATGGGGTTGGCCAGAACGCCGTGCTGGTGAATGCCCGATTCGTGCGCGAAGGCGTTTTCGCCGACAACAGCTTTACAGACAGGGACCGGCACCCCGGTCAGCTTGGATACAAGCTGGCTGGTACGGTATATTTTTGTCGTATCGATCGAGTGGGAAAATCCA
>JAITVU010000200.1 GCA_031285645.1 Oscillospiraceae bacterium
CGACGAGCGAGAGCACCGTGAGCAGCTTATCAATCCAGGAATGCTGCCTGACGGCGCTGATCACGCCGGCCGGTACGCCGATCGCAAGGGATATGAGCAAGGCGATGATGGAGAGGGCGAACGTGGGGCCGATGTAGTCGCCGATAACAGCCGCGACAGTTTTTTTGTGGATGATTGAGTAACCGAGATTGCCCTGCGCCGCTTCACCGATCCAGTTGACAAACTTAATATAAAAGGGCTTGTCGAGTCCCAGCTTTTCTTCAAGCTCCGCTCTCTGCTCCGGTGTGGCGCGCGGATCCATAATAGTGGAAAGCGGACCGCCCGGCGCTTGTTCCAGAATAAAAAACAGGATGAAGACGATCCCAATGAAAACCGGGATCATTTGAAGAAGCCGCCTGATTATATAGGTTTTCATAGACCCTCCGGTTTAACATTAAGTGTGAGAATAAGAGCTGCGATAAGACAGGCAGCAACTCATATTAAACGGGCAACCACGCCGGTGCTTGCCTTCTCTCGCCGGGAAAAGGCTCTTTCTTCACTACATTGCAAGAGAAACATTATTCTATGGTGATATTGGGTAAAAAACGCACCCAGTTCTGGAATGTGTTGTTCTCAAAGCCCTTGATCCGGTCGTTAACCACCCAGAGCTCCTTCCTGTTGGCAATAATGACGCAGGGAATCTGATCATTCATGATGCCGGCCCACTCCTTGTATACCTCAGCCCTTTTAGCCGTGTCAAATTCCTTGCGGCCGAGCGCGATCAATTCCTGGGCGCGCTCGTTGTAATACCCCGACGCGTTAAAGCCGCCCTTGACATAGGCGTCGTAATCAAAAAGCGCGCCGGAGGGATCCGGCTCTGCGTCGAGCGTGAAGCCCATTGTAAAGACGTCGAAGTCCTTGTCTTCCGGTTCCGGGTCCATGGTGCGCGAGCGCACGGTGACAAAATCCATCAGTTCTATTTTAAGATCCACGCCGAGCTGTTTCCATGTATCGGCCGCCATGCCGGATAATGTCTGGGGCCATTTGGCGTCGGTGTAAACAAGCCAGTTGAGCGTGAAGCGCTCGCCGTCTTTTTCAAGGAAGCCGTCCGCGCCTTTTTCCCAGCCGGCGCCGCGCATAAGCTCTTCAGCTTTGGTCATGTCGAACGCGTAGTCGTTCATGCTGCCCTCATCCGGATAGGCCCACGACGCGGGGGAGATGGGCGCCATGCCGGGCGAGGCCAAATCCGCGCCGTACTCCGTTTCAATAAAGGTCTTGCGGTCAAGCGCGTGCATCAGGGCCTGGCGCACACGCACATCCGACAGTTTGTCCCGAGCCGTATTGAAACACATATAGGTGTAGCCGTTGCCGAGAAAGGTACGCGTCGTCACGCCGCTCATGTCCGCGTAGGCGTTATAATTGTCGGGGTTGGCGTCGGGCTGGCAAAAATCGATCTGGTTTGTCTGCATGGCGCCCATCAGACTCTCTGTTGGCACCTCGCTGATCAGCACCCCGTCAATTTTAAGCGCGGTTTCGGCGTCCCAATAAGCCGCGTTTTTGTTAAGCCTGACATACTGCTTAGGCTCATACGCGTCCAAAACCAAACGGCCCGACCCGACGGGATTGGCGGCAAGATCCATAAAATCCTCCCACCGATCGAACGCGTAATGGCTTTTGGACATAATGCCGTATATGAAGCAGTTGATGTTGGCGGGGCTGGCTGTATCAAAAGTGAATGAGATTGTTTTGTCGTCGATAACCTTAATGCCTTCAAAATGATCGGCGGCGCCGTCATGGTAAGCGCCATACCCTGCCATGCGGCTGACGGCGTATGCGCGCGGCCCGCTGTAATCCGGATGGGCGACGGTGAGGTAGGTGAAGGCGACATCCTCGCTCGTCATCGGTTTCCCGTCGGAAAATTTAATGCCGTCTTTCAATGTAAAGGTATAAGTTTTTTGGTCGTCCGAAAGCGTGTAAGTGCAGATGACGGGAATGAATTGACCTTCGGCGTCCACATCCATCAACGCCTCAAACAACATATCCACAATATAGTTGTCATAAACAGTGTCGGACAGTATGGGATTAAATTTGCCGTCGATTCCGGTGCCGCCAAAACGAAGGATTTTGTCCCCGGAATCGGACCGGCAGCCTGAAAAAAGGGCGGGAATCATGATCAATGCCAAAAGCAGGGGAATTATGCCACTTACATATTTTTCAACGCGCATAGATGTCCTCCTTTTACAGTGTTAAGCCGCATGACAGGTAAGCCTGTAGTACTGCGTTTGCCCTAATATTAGAAACATTGTTGGTTCTGCTCAACCGTTTTTCACTAAATTTATCCAAATTCCATGAACTATCCACAATAAGCTTCCTGATGTATATCTGTAGTTCGGCAAAGAGTTTTACTTATTCCCTGTTTTATTTCCATGGAAATATTCTGTCCATAACCGTCGCCAAAATTCTTCAGGGCACTTGAAAGGAATGCGAAAAATGATATAATATTACGGAGTTGTTAAGACGTTTAGAAGCGACAATATGGCGAGTCGCCCTTCTAAATGATCGAAGAGAGAATAAATAAGCTGCTTACCGCTGGGGTATTCAAGTCTGTTTGCTGGTTTAGCGAGGTATGGCGGTGAAGAGAATAAGGGAGAGTAAATCAGCTATGAACAGAGGCTTGAAAGAGAAGGACTTTTCCGGCATTAAATGTTTTGCCCTCGATATGGACGGCACTTTTTATTTAGGCAACCGCCTGTTGGACGGATCAATGGATTTTCTCAGGCGCGTATGTGAAACGGGCCGGAAATATGTTTTTCTGACGAATAATTCGTCGAAAAGTATGGGGGAGTATATAGAAAAGCTGGCCGGCATGGGACTGGATATCACAAAAAAAGAACTGGTTTCTTCCGGGCAGGCGACGATTGAGTATTTACAGGCGCACCATCCCGGGAAGAGTGTCTACCTGCTGGGAAACCCGACTTTGGCCGCTGAGTTTTCCGATGCGGGTATTCAGCTGCAGACAGACGACCCGGATATGCTTGTGACGGCTTTTGATACCACGCTTAACTATGAAAAACTCTGTAAAGTGTGCGACCTTGTCAGAGCCGGCATCCCTTATATTGCGACGCACCCGGACTTTAACTGCCCGACGGAGACCGGCTTTGTGCCGGATATCGGCGCTGTTCACGCCTTTGTCAATGCGTCGGTGGGACGTATGCCCGACAAGGTTATCGGCAAGCCCTACAGGGAAATCATTGATTGCGCTCTGCGGCAAACCGGTTGTACGGCGGACCAGACCGCCATGGTGGGCGACAGGCTGTACACCGATATCGCCGTGACGGCGAATGTGCCGGGTCTGACGGGCATTCTGGTTTTGAGCGGGGAGACAAAACCGGCTGATCTTGCGGGCGCAGAGGTTCAGCCCCATATGATATTCGATTCCCTCAAGGACATCACGCCGCTTTTGTAAAAGTATTTTGGGGCTGTTCGCATTATGTCAACAGGACCTAACATGAAAGGAGTTTAGCCAATGGTCTCTTACGGCGCGAAGCTGGATAAGTCGTTTTATATGCGGGATACGCTCACTGTAACGGAGGAGCTGCTGGGTAAAATGCTCGTGCATGTGGATGATGAAGGGGCGGAAACCGTCGCCGAAATAATGGAGACCGAAGCTTATACCGGCGTGGAGGACAAAGCCTGCCACAGCTATAACGGCAGGAAAACAGGC
The DNA here is from genome assembly GCA_031285645.1 of Oscillospiraceae bacterium. Lineage (GTDB taxonomy): Bacteria > Bacillota > Clostridia > Oscillospirales > Ruminococcaceae > WRAV01. Next base: position 3,704 of record JAITVU010000200.1, read on the forward strand.
AGGATGATCGTGATGTATCGGGACGGCGGTTACGCCTATGTTTATTCGCTCTATGGTCACGCGCTTTTCAACGCCGTAACAGAAGCGGAGGGAATCCCTTGCTGTGTGCTTGTCAGGCGCTGCCGCCCGATCGACGGACTTGGCCTAATGGCACAGCGTCGATATGGCAAAGAATACGCCAAACTCGGCAGGACCGCCGTGCGCGAAATGATGTCAGGCCCCGGAAAGGTGTGCCAGGCTATGGGGATCACAACCAGGCACAATAGCTTGAATTTAACGGGCGGCAAGCTTTTTATCGCTGAACCGCTTTTGCAGCAGCGTTTTCAGGTCGGGCAAGGTAAAAGAATCAACCTGGGAAAAGTGGGTGAGGCGGCGAACTACCCGTATCGTTATTTTATCAAAAAGAATGTTCAGTAATCCCGCGCCCTGTACATCAGGGATAAAACGTAAAC
>JAITVU010000225.1 GCA_031285645.1 Oscillospiraceae bacterium
GTCCGAGATTGAGAAGTGGGAAACAGAGGCCAAAAGGGGCCTGATGCGCAATGACCCCACCATCGCGGGCGTCATCACCCAGATGCGCACCGCGCTTTACAAGAGCGTCGGCGAGAACGAAAACTCGCTGTATGAGATCGGCATCACCACCGTCAGCCTTTACAATTCCGAATCGAATTCACTCACCACCGCGAAAAACGGCCACCTTGAAATTACCGAGGACGGCATGAAGCGTTTGCGCGCGGCGATCGAGACCAATCCCGATATGGTGCGCGACATCTTCACAAAGCAGTCCGGTATCGACGATCCCGATGATACAAATAAAGGCGTCGGCCAGGTGCTCAATGAGGCGATTCTCAGGGCGACGAACCCCAGCTCCGATCCCAAGCAACGCGGTAGCCTGATCTCCATCGCCGGTACCGAGATTCTCACCGGTGACAACACAAACACGCTCGATACCAAGATCAAGAATTACGACGACAACATTTCCCGCCTGAAAACACAGCTCGAGAAGGAGTACAACAGGTATTGGCGGCAATTCTCTGCCCTTGAGACCGCGATCCAGCAAATGACTGCGCAAAGCGGCTGGCTCACTCAGATGATGGGCGGCCAATAATCAGCCAATACTGCATGAGGTGAAAGAATGATTAACAATCCATACCAGCAATACAAGGAGCAATCCCTTGCCACTCTGGCGCCCGGCGAATTGCTTGTCAAATTGTTTGAGGAAGCGATCAAGCAAATGCATCTGGCCCGGATCGCCATAGAGAAAAAAGCGGATTTCTCGGTTGCCAACGATTGTCTCAATAAAGCCCAGACCATCGTTTCAACCCTGACCACTTCGCTTGACATGCGCTATCCGATTTCGGCCGATCTGCGGGATATGTACATATTCATTATTAAACAGATTCATACCGCGAATCTTAAAAAAGACACTAAAATGATTGAGGAGACGATACCTCTTCTCAAAGATTTGCGCGACTCCTTTGAGCAGGCCGAAAAAATCAGCAGGAGAAACCTGCACATGGGAGGTAAAGCCATATGAATGCCGCTGAAGAGCGTACAGGCATCATGATTATAACCGACCTGTACAACCTTACCAACAGCATGGTGCGGCAGATTGGCGATTCCGATTATCTCGTTGAGTGCGTCGATAAGCGACAAAAACTCATGGACGAATATGACGCTTACAAAGCGCTTCACCCCGATGAGGACATCACCGAAATTAAAAAAGTTGTCAAAGATATCCTTGTAATGGACCAACGGATCAACGCCTCGCTCAACACCCATAAGCGCGAGGTCAAGGAGAAGCTTTCAGGCGCCCAAACCCAGCAAAAAGCTATGGGGTACGCGTCGAATTACATGTCGTCCTCCGGCAGCTATATGAATTACAAAAAATAACATAGGAAAACGGCATGACCGCGCGTCATGCCGTTTCTGTTTCTCGGAATCTCAGCTGCGAATCAGTGCCGGTAAACCGATTCAGCGGGAGACCTTTTTCTTGATTTTTATGGTATCCAGAACACAGGAACATATGAAATCAACTACATGCTCACTCAGGTAAGGGTGCATGGGCAGCGCGACCAGCTGCCGGCTGGCGCGTTCGGCATTGACAAACATAAGCCGGCGCCAGTCGCTTTTTTTTATGTGCTCATGCAAAGCATTGGGATAGTACACAGCGCATGGAATGCGTTCCGCCGTCAGCCTGTCCATCACAGCCATGCGCTTTTCAGCGTTTTCAAGCATAATCACAAACTGCATGTAGGCGCTGACCACGTTTTTATCGAGCGACTCCTGCATACGCACAAAACCTTTGAGCCGCTTTTGATACCAGCCCGCGATCAGCTGTCTTCTCGAAAGCTCGCTTCCCGCGTTTTTAACCATTTGCGCGATCAGCAAATGCTGCGCCTTTCCGGAATGTCCCCACTCCCCGCTCAGGCTCTGCTGTTCCGCGCCCGGCCGGAGCGCGCGCAGCGCGGCTGCATCCTCTTCCCGCGTGCAAAAAACAGCGCCTTCCTCCCCGATGACAGCGGTGGCGGATTCGAAAAACGACGCCACCGTAAAACGGCCTATGGAACCCGCGCTTATTGCGCCGTCCTTAGCGCCGAAAGCGCCGCCCATATCCTCAATGACGGAGATACCGTGCCGGGCGCATATCTCCGCAATCTCCGCGTATTTACAGGGCATGCCGAACAGGTCGGTGGCAATCAATACCTTGGGAACCGGCTGCTTTTCACGTATACATTTATTGATGACATAATCGAGGCAATAGGGATCCAGGTTCAGCGTATTGGGATTTATATCCACGAAAACCGGCTGTGCCCCGGCCTTTTCTATTTCCGCCAAAGTCGCCGCGTTACCCAGCGTGGTGCACATCACACCGTTCCTTTTGTCCGCCCCGCACGCCTTAAGGGCGACGGCCAGGCCTTCCTTCGCCTTTCCGACAAGGACGCATCCTGCCGCGCCCATATGCGCCGCCATCTGATTTTCCAATTCGGCGGCCTCATGACCCAATATGTATTCTTCCGCAATCAATGTTCTTTCCTCTATCGCCATGTTTTCTACCCGTCCTTTGCGTCATGCTGAATTATGGTCCAGAAAATCACGCTATGCAGGTGATCGTATCTGTCGTCTTTTTTTGGAACAATTATAACGTTGGAAGCGGGAAATAAGTGTCGAAGTCTATCCTTTGCCCGCAATATATCCCTATGAATGGCCAGCCTTTGACTATATGCTCATTTACATATAAAATATAGTTTATAACGGCGGGAATATATCAGTGGAATAAAGACGTTAAACATCCCTCCGTATTGGGTACAAAGCAAACAATAGCGCCTCGGTTGTTTTTTGCCTTCACCACTGACTTGGTATCTACTTTGCGAAGGGAGTGTACGCCCGGTCCTCAGCGGGCTGATTTATGATTATTTTACACACCTCGGACTGGCATCTCGGAAAAAACCTGTACGATTTTGTTCTTCTCGACGATCAGCAAATCATGATCGACACTATTATAGACCTGTGCGCCGGTCAAAAAGTCGACGCGGTTCTGCTCTCCGGCGATATTTACGATCGCCCCGTGCCCTCCAACGCCGCGACTCAGCTCTATGATTATTTCCTTTCAAAAGTCGTCGGGCATATGGGCATACCCGTCATCGCGATCGCGGGCAACCACGACAGCGCCGGCCGCCTTGAGTTTGGCAGCGCCCTCTATAAAACATCCGGCTATTATATATACGGCCGGCCTCAAAAGGACGTGACGCCCGTCGTCCTGCGTGACCCGTTCGGGGAAGTCGCCTTTTTTCCTATCCCGTATCTGCATCCCGCCGATGTCAGAGTTCTTTTTGACGACCCCGGTATCAAGACGTTCGACAGCGCCTATCACGTTTTAATGGCGCACAACGAGGAATACATCGACAATGGCAGGCGCAATATCGCGCTTGCGCACGGCTTTTTCAGCAATCTGTCCGATGCGGTCGATAAAACGCTCATAACAAGCGACTCCGAAGTCAGCATCGGCGGCATGGATATCGCGGACGCCGCCTGTTTCAGCCGCTTTGATTACACGGCTTTGGGGCATTTACACGCGCCGCAGTGGACTATCGCGCAAAAAATGCGCTACGCAGGCTCCCCTCTTAAATATTCCCTCTCCGAGGAAAGACAGCATAAATCCGTCACTGTGATCGACTTGCGGGATAAGGGGCGGCTGTCATTCAATGAGACTCCGCTCATCCCCAAACGCAATGTGCGCGTCATCCGCGGCACTTTTGACGCGCTCAGCGCACCAGCGTCCCATGCCGACGGCCATTTTGACGACTATGTCTTCGCCGAAATCAGCGGCGACACCGTCACATACCCCATGGAAAAGCTGCGCGTGTTGTTTCCCAATATTCTGGGTCTGGCTTTCACGGACGCCACCGAGTACAGGCCCGACATAAAAATGACGGCGCAGCACGGCCGGTTGCCGATAGAAGACTTGTTTACCCGTTTTTACAGGGATATGAAAGGCGAGGACATCCCCGCCGACAGGCTGGCGCTTTTAAGAGACTGCATCGCGGGACTGGAAAAGGAGGCCGACAATTGAAACCGCTCAAACTGGAACTCCAGGCATTCGGCCCTTTTGCCCAAAAACAAACCCTCGATTTCAGCGCCTTGGAAGGCGCCAGGATTTTCCTCATTACGGGGGAAACCGGCGCCGGTAAGACCACGATATTCGACGCGATCGCCTTCGCGCTCTACGGCAACGCGAGCGGCGAAAGCCGCCGGCCACAGAGCTTTAAGAGCCATCATGCCAAGGAAAACGACTTATGCGCCGTCTCCTTCACTTTTTCGATCCGGGACAGCGTTTACCGCATTGACCGCGCCCCTGCCCAAACAGGGCTTAAGAGGGACGGCACAGTAAAAGATATCGGCGAGAAGGCAGAACTGACGCTGCCCGGCGATGATGTTGTCACCGGCGCCAAGGCAGCTTCGCGGGCGCTTGAAGATATTATTGGCCTGACTTACAGCCAGTTTAAACAGACCATCATGCTCGCGCAGGGGGAGTTTAAGCGCCTGATTGAATCAAACAGTACGCAAAAGCAGGAAATACTCTCAAAGATTTTCTCAACCACAATATACGGTTCACTCACCGACGCCATTGCCGCCCGTGAAACCGCGCTCGAAGACAGCATTGCCGCCACACAAAAAGACATCGCGCGGGTTCTGCGCGAGCTCGCCGACCTCGGCTATCAGGCGCTCGAAGGGGACGACGCGTCTTTTAAAAGCTGGGATGTTATCAATGACGCGGTGACGGCCGCCATTGTGCAGCATGAGGCGCGCATGGCCCAGATCGAGGCCGATATCGCCATGTTTGAAAAGGAAAAAAGCGGCGTTGATATCGCGGCGGCAAAAGCCTTTAACGAAAAACACGACCGACTAAGCGCGCTTCTTCAAGCGCTCGAAGAACTCGACAGCCGCCGGGTCGACATGGCAAACCTAAAGAAAAAGCATGGCTTTCTTTGCAGTGCGCATGATCTCAGCAAGCGGGAAGAAATCATCCTGTCGACCAAAGAAATGGCGGAGAACCTTGCACAGCGTATTACGGCTCTTGAAAGCGGCAGGCCCTCCCTTGACGCGGCTTTTGACAGCGCGGCGCATCGCTACAGCCTCTTACCCTCCCTGCAAAATGAGGTTGAACAAATAAACGAATCCATTTCCGTCTTAACGCGCGCGCAGCAAGCCGCGGCGCGGCGCGGCGCGCTTGAAAATAATCTGAACGCCGGTAAAAAGCGGCTTGAGGACGCCCGGAAAGACCTTGCCGAATTAACGGATGCGCTCCAGTATCTCAGGGAGATGCGGCATATCGACGAGCTCAGGAAGACAAGGGCGCAAATCAGCACTTATCTGTCGGCCAAGGAGAAAATCGCCGAACTCAGCGACGCTTATGCGCAAGACAGCGCCACGGCAGCGGCATTAACACGTCAATATGAAGCCGGCCGCGCTTCCGTCATCGCTTTATCACTTAAAGAAGGCGTCCCCTGCCCCGTCTGCGGATCGCTCCATCATCCTTCACCCGCCCAAATGGATGCCGCCATGCCCAGCGAAAAGGATATAGAGGCTCTGAAAAATCAATGTGAGGAAATTTTGTCACAAATTAAAGAATTAACTTTGCATGCCGATGTTATTTATGATAGTTTATATGCCTCCGGTATGATTGCCGATACCCTTTTGACCTCCGGCAATAAAGACATCCTTGCCGCCCTCTTGCCTGAAATCGACGCCAGATTGGCCGCATTGGTTGATCAGGTAACAGGCGCCTCGCAAAATCGGGCCTTTCAACCCGGTTTGGAAACCATCGAGTCCCTTGAGCAAAAAATCAGAGCGCGTGAGGCCGACATGTCATCCGCCCGCGAAGCGATCGCTGTTTTGAGCCAAACATTGGATAACGAGGAAACGCCGGACGCGACAGTCCTGAATGCGGAGGCGCAAATTCCCGTGCTGAAGGAAAAGGTCCTATTGCTCAACCTGACGATGCGGCAGTACCAGGAGCAATACATAAAGGCTAAATCGGACTTGGACAAGCATACAGCCGAACTTGACTCGGCAAAACAGCATCACGCTTCCCTGTCCGGCCAGTTTACCACGCTGCGCGCCCGCTTTGTCGAGCAGCTTAAGACGTCGGGCTTTGCCGGATATAAAGAATACGAGCAGTATAAAAAGCAAATCGCGGATATTCCGGCGATTGCGTCACAGCTTGCCGAGTATGATCAGGCGCTGTCCGCCCATAAAACCCAGGCCGCGCTTTTGCGGGAAGATGTTAAGGACCGGCCCAAATATGATATTCCCCATATGGAGGCCCTTCTGGCCCGGCTGGATGCGCAACTGTCCCATTTGAATCAGACAAAGTTCGCCCTGCATACACAAATTGACGTCTCCAAAAAGCGTCTCGGCGAAGCCCGGGCGCTGTATGAAAAATCCGGCGCGCTGGGGCGCGAATACGCCTCCGCGCACGAACTCTCGATATTGGCACGGGGGAGCCGGTCACCCCATATTTCTTTTGAGCGCTATATCCTGGCCTCCTATTTCGAGGATATATTGCAGGTGGCCAATATCCACTTGCAGCGCATGACCGGCATGCGTTACAGCCTGAAACGCAAGGAGGACGCGTCAAGAGGCACCTCCGGGCTCGATATGGATATTATCGACAGCTACACGGGCAGCAGGCGCGGCATCAGCACGCTCTCCGGCGGTGAGAGCTTTAAGGCGTCGCTGGCCCTCGCGCTTGGCTTGTCCGATATCGTGCAAATGTACGCGGGCGGCATCTCCATTGACACCATGTTCATCGATGAGGGCTTCGGCTCGCTGGATGAAAAGTCCCTTGACAGCGTCATCGAGACATTGATCTCCCTTGAAAGCATCGGACGCATTGTGGGCATTATCTCGCATGTGCCCGCGCTGAGAAACTACATACCCGCCAAGCTCGTCATCACCCAGAGTCCGACGGGCAGCCATGCCCGGTTCAAAGTCCAATAGAATGAATCCCATATCTGTCCGGTACTAATACTCTTACATTATTATGGCTGCGCACCTCATATCCGCGCGAAGCGTGGCAGCGGACAAAGCCCGCTGTGGCTTAAAACAGGTCCCGGTTTGAACCCGTAGACTATATAAAGTATTTTGTCCGTGCATTCCTTTTGGATTGACTTTAGAGGCCGGTTTGCGGTATTATAATTAGGAATGTCTTTTTAAGGAAAATTGAAAACGGTGCCGCTAGATAACAACGCCGTTTAAACAGTTATATTGCCTGCCTGATTGAGACTCGCCAAGAAATGTCGAAGGGGGCGTTTGGATTTTGAAAAATCCTTTTGCCAATAAAAAAAACACGGCCGACGGCGCTTCGGATGCCGGCGCCGGTAAAGAATCCGTATTCAAAAAAATACGCAACCTGTTTCGCTATAAAGTCAGTCTGAATGTGGTCCGGTATGACCCGGACGAGGCAAACGGCGTACCGGATCTGTCCCCACCAGAGACACAGGGCCAACGCAGCGAAACCGCCGAATCCCCCGCGCAAGCTGATTCCGGCGCCGCGGAAACGCCCGCACCCGCTGAAAACAAAACCAAAAAGGCAAAAAAAGCCGCCAAACCGAAGGTGAAAAAGAAAAAGCCGGCCAAAAAACCGGCCAAACAAAAGAAAAACAACGCCAAAAATGGAGACGAAAAGAAGAAAACAGGTCTCTTCATCGGCATCGGTATCGGCGGTGTCGCTGTTGTTGGCGGCGCGATTGCCGCTTTTATGATCTTGGGCTCTTCTCCCACACCGGCCGAACTGTTGGAAAAAGCGGATAAACATTTGGCCGATCAAAAATATGAGCAGGCCGAGACCATCTATATTGAGTTGGTTGACAGCACGGAGGAAATTGAACAGGAAATCATTGTCAGCGCGTATTTGAACCTCTCCCAAACATATTTGGAGCAGGATGTCCAGGATTCCGCCATTGTCACGCTCCAAAGGGGTTACGACAGAACCGGCGACGCAAGGATTAAGGAAAAACTCGATGAACTTCTGCCGCCTGAAGAGTCGCAGGAGGATCCCGCAAAACCGGCTGAGCCGCCCAACGAGCCCGTTGTCTGGACCGACCCGGCCCTTGAAAAAATGGTGCGCACCGCTCTGGGCGTCACACCGTCGCAGCAAATTATGACAAGGGATCTCGAGAGCATCACGAGCCTTAAAATTGTCGGCCCTACTCACGCCGTCATTGACAAGCCGCTCAACGCTTATAACAAACTTAACGGGTACTCTATTGACGGCGTCGATTATACAGAGCGCGGCGGCATTACATCCCTGGCTGATATCAAGCATTTTAAAAATTTGCGCAAGCTTGTCGTGTGTTATAATGAAGTCAGCGACATCAGCGGGATTGAGGGCCTACAGTCCCTGGATACACTGGGCCTTTATTTTAACAGGATAAAAAGCATCGACGACGTCGCAAGCCTGCCCAATCTTAAAAACATCTATTTGTACAACAATGAAATCACCGATTTGTCCCCTGTGTCCAGTCTCAGCGGCCTCACGGAACTTTGGGTTCAGTACAACGATATTGCCGATCTGAGTCCCGTTAAAGATCTTGTCAGCCTGCGCGAGTTATTTGTCAGCAACAATAATATAACGGATATTTCGCCCATTGCCCAATTAACCGGCCTGACCTTCTTTTATGCCGACAACAACGGCATTGACAATATTGAAGCCGTGGCCGGCCTGCAGGCCTTGACCGATGTGTCGTTTGTCGGTAATCCGATCGCGGATATGACTCCCGCCGCGGGCATCCGCAATGTCAACAAAACCTTTTCGGAATCGGCCACAAAATGAAATTTCCCGCGCGAAGGGGCGGGCATTATATCCTTCGTTTCATTAGAAAAATCACCCCATGTTTCAGGAAAACATGGGGTGATTCATTCGAAAGGTACATCAGTTGATTAATCAATCATCATACAATAATCTGATCAATAGTTAATAAAGGAGGATAAAACTGCTATGGATGTACGATTTGGCATTATTGGGTTAGGTGGCATCGCATCTAAATTCGCGACGGATTTGGCGGATACGCCGGGAGGAGAGCTTTATGGCGTCGCTTCCAAAAGCAGCGAACGCGCGAATGAATTTGCCGCAAAGTTCGGCGCCAAAAATATTTATGAGAACTACGAGACGCTCGTTCGCGACCCAAACATTGATATTGTCTACATTGCTGTTACACATAACTGGCACTACGATGTGATTAAGCTGTGCCTTGAAAACGGGCGGCCTGTTTTATGCGAAAAGCCCATGGTTCTGCATGAAAAGCAGGCCGCTGAGTTAGCCGTGCTGGCCAAAGAAAAAAACCTCCTTTTGATGGAGGCAATGTGGACGCGCTGTAATCCGGCGGTGCGCAAAGCCCGTGAATGGATCGAGACAGGGCGCATCGGGAAACTGCGCTTCATCAACGCTTCCTTTTGCTTTTCGAGCCCCTATAATCCTGAACACAGGCTTTATAATCCCGCGCTGGCGGGCGGCGCCCTGTACGACGTCGGTGTCTATGTCATTGAATTCGCGTCAGGCATGACGGGCGAGAATCCGGACGCTGTTTCCGGCCTGCTCAGCCGCGCGCCGAACGGTGTGGACGACTTTGCCAGCATCAGCCTTTCTTATCCCGGCGGCGCGCTCGCGGGCCTTTCATGCGGCCTCACTGCGCAAACACGGCAGGATGCCTGGATATATGGCGATGATGGGCATGTATTTATTGAAAACTTCTATGCGGCCGACTCCTGCCAACTATATGACAACAGGCAAAATCTTGTCGACCGTTTCTCCACTGAACATGGCGGCCGTTTTATTTATGAAATCGCTCATGTCATTGATCTCATCAGAACAGGCCAAAAAGAGAGCGCCCTCATTCCGCTGCGGGATACCATCGCGACAGCAAAAGTTTTCGACACATTGCTGGGCTGACAGGCCGCCTCAGTGCGACAGTGCCGTCGAGGCGACTGTGACAAGCCATACGCCGCCCGCTCCGGCTTTAAGCAACTGAGCCGCACAGGCGCTCGCCGTCGCGCCTGTTGTTATGACATCATCAACCAGCAATACGGCTTCATTATTGAGCTTCATGCCGTCTCGGGCGATATAAGAGCGCTGCGCGTTTTGCCGGCGCTCTTCCCTGTTCAGGTTGTGCTGGGGCAGGCTTTGATTTGTGCGCGTCAATAGATCCGTTCTTACCGGCACATCCAGCGCGCCACCCAAGGCA
>JAITVU010000242.1 GCA_031285645.1 Oscillospiraceae bacterium
GGGATTTGCGCTTGGTGACAGAGGGGGCGCATGAGTCGGACCTGCTTTCTGAAATACGGGAAATACCGGGTGTGTCCGGCTGTATCGCAAACCGGAAAACGGTTGCCACTGTGTTTCTGACGGAGGACATGTTGTCGGTCGCGCTGGCGGACCTGGGAGGGCCGGCGATACTTCGGGATACAAATATTGTGCCGACGGCGGACGGCTATTGGGTGCAAGCGCCTTTGATCATTTTAGACGATGAGAGCTTTGCGTCGTACTGTTCGGATTTAGGGATCGCCATGCCCCCGCAATCGGCTATAGTCATCAACAAGATATGGGATAACCTGAATAGTCACTACCGTGAACCGGCATACATGGATTTTCTTGGAGAAATGCTGTCTGAAGATTTGCCTTTGTACACACAGGCTCAGGGAACCGAAGCTGCTGCGCTGCGCATTGGCGCTTATGCCGATGAACTTCCGCCGATCCGGGAAGAACACCAGGATTTTAGCCTGACCATGATCATGGATTACAGTGCCTATCGGATCATTGCGCCAAACCTGCCTGTTACAGAAACCTGCTATACCATACGCACTGTGTCTGAGGATGACATTCCGAAAGTGCATGCCGTACTGCAGGAGATGGTTGCGGGACGTCCGTATGAAGTCGAGAATCGGATTATTGAGGCCGAATACAACGTTTCGGCAAGGAGGGCGCTCTACCACATCATCGGTGTGCTATGCGGCATGTTGGCCGTAATTGGCTTGGCCAATGTGTTTTCCAATACACTGGGCTCACTCTACCAACGGCGGAGGGAGTTTGCCCGGTATATATCAGTGGGCCTTACCCCGCAAGGCGTGAAAAGGGTGTTCTTTTTCGAGGGGCTTATGGTGAGCCTGCAGCCGATATTGCTCTCTTTGCCGGCGGCTTTGGCCCTTCTGGCACTGTTCCTGAATACCAGCCGCCTGGAATTGGCCATATATCTGTCCAGAATGCCGATTGTCCCAATCGCAGTGTTTATGGCGCTGCTTTGTGCGTCTGTTGCTTTGGCCTATGCGCTGGGCTACCGCACGCTCGTGCTTAAAGGCGATATTGTGGATGTTTTGAAAGATGACACAGCGCTATGAGTTTTATAGCTGCAAGAGTAAACGCTCTCGGAGACAAAAAACTGGGGGCTTTTAAAAAAGACGGGGCTGAACCCGTCTTTTTTTGCTGCCGGTCAAAATATCCGGCGGTTCCAGAGCTCCTGAAAAGGTTTCAGGCACTTTGAGTGCAGAGGTATGCGGAAGGACCCGGCTCGCAAATCAAATTACTTGCGGGCGGCGCATTTTATTACCAGTTTTTCTTGCTTTTTACATTTTGTTAACTTATAATGATCATGGACAGAGTAGGCACAATGTCATAATTGAAGATGGCGTTTTTTAAAACGGAAATGGACATTGTTTGCTGTATTGATACAGTACCGTAGGGGGAAGGCGACAGATTCAGTAGGTATAATGCTGGTTTTGCACCGGAATTATAAAAACATAAAAGGAGACTGAGTATGGCTTACTTAAACAACATGAAGACAGGTTGGATCGGATTCATCTACCCGCCGCCGCCGGAAATCACCGATACGGTCGACAAGCTGATCTGGCAGATGGAGCGCGCGAAGGAGTGGGGCTGCACTGTTTTACAGCCTGTAGCGCCGTTGCCTCAGGACGATCCGGCGGCTCTTAAAAAGATCAAGGACGCGATGGCTCAATATGATATCGAGTATGAGTATCGCTGCCCGCGCGATATCTTTTTCCTGAGCACGCTTAAAGGAGACGAACAGAAAAAAGCCATTGATAGCCTTCAGACCGAGATTGACTGGGTTAAGAATTTCGGCGGAAAAATCATGCGCTGCGGCTACGGCGCGCTCAAGCTGGAAACAACCCGCTGGAACTTAACGCCCGGCAAAACCAAGGACGATCAGCTCAAAATGATCGTCGAGAGCCTTAAAATCGCGGCCCCGATGTTTGAGAAAGCTGGTATTTATTTCGCGCAGGAAAACCATCTTGACTTCTCCGGCAAGGAAATCGCCGGAATTTTCGAAGAGATCAACTCGCCCAATATGGGCATCGCTTTAGATACTGCCAATGGTTTCGGCGTGCTTGTCGATCCGAACCTCGATGTGGAATATATGGCGCCCTGGGCCATTACCAGCCATATTAAGGACACGAAAGTCATCGATGAGGACCGCACCGAAAAGAAAGCGGCGTATTTTCCGATGACCCCGGTCGGCTGCCCGCTGGGTGAAGGCAACCTTGATATCCCCAAGGCTGTTAAGCTGATTGCCGAGAAATCCCGCTATCCGGAGGGTTTCCATCTGATTATCGAGCAGGGCTGGTTTGGCAGCGAAGCTGAAAAAGCCGGTATGGGCGACTATGAATACGCGCGCTATGTACTGGATAAAAGCATCAAATACCTGCAAAAATTGATCACGGTTTGATCCTGTATATTAAAACAAACACGCCCGATATCGTTTTTTTAACGATATCGGGCGTGTTTGTTATGGGATTTATTCGGGATCAAGTGCTTGTTCGCTTTTGCTTAACTCGTTTTCAGCCTCCAATTCGTGTCCGGTTTTGATGATGCCGGCGCCGTATTTTTTCTGCAGCGCCAACAATTTGCCGTCCAACATCTTTTTACGCTGTTGGGACCGGACGGTTCCGATATCCTCAAGGGAGTATTGGTGATACGGTTCATCCGTCAGGTTGCCGAGGCTGATACCGATCAGGCGAATGGGCGCGCGCGGAATCGAATCCAGCAACGCGCAAGCTGTTTTTGAGATATCGGTGGCGTTATTCGTCGGCTCCCCGCTCTTTGAGCGCGTGATGGATTTCATATCCTGATATGTGATTTTCAGCGTGACGGTCTGCGCGTACAGCCCGGCCAGGCGGGTTTTCATGCTGAGTTCCTTTGCCTGAATAATAAGGACTTTTTTCAGATAAGCGTGATCCGTGATATCCTGTTGAAACGTCAGCTCCCGGCCGATGGATTTCGCCTCCGCCTGATCCCACGGCGTCACCTCCCGCGCGTCAACGCCGTTGGCCAGCTCGACAATCTGCCTGCCGTGCTTGCCGAACATGGACGCAACCAGCTGCTCATGGCGCAGAATATCCCGGACGGTATGGATACCCGCCCCCGCCAGTTTTTCGGCGGTTTTCTCACCGACGGTATAGAGGATACGCACACTGCGCTCCATAATCAGGTTTTTGTAGAAGCCGGCGTCGGGAATCTCAAAGTAGCCGTTGGGCTTTTTTTCCTCGCTGGCGAGCTTGGCCGCCGTCATGCAGTAGCCAACCCCAATGGAGCAGGTGAGGCCCGTCTCAGTCAGGGTCCGCCCCTTGATAGAGCGCGCAATGGCGGCGGCACTCCCAAAAAGCCGCAATGACCCCGTGACATCCATGTAGCCCTCATCCAAAGAGATGTACTCGACAATATTGGTATAGTCGTTCCAAATGGTGTGCAGCGCGTCTGAAACCGTTTTGTACTTATGCATATCGGGATGCATGTAAATTCCGTGAGGACAGCGCCGGTACGCCTCGCTGATGCTCATGGCGGAGCGCACGCCGTATTGCCGCGCCTCGTAGCTGCAGGTGGAGACGACGCCGCGCTCGCTGGGAAGTGCGCCGATGATCAGCGGCTTTCCGGCAAGATCGGGATTGTCCCGCACTTCGACGGCGGCGTAAAAGGCATCCATATCGACATGGAGAATGGTTTTGCCCGGCATGGCCGCCGCCCCCTTTATGCTGTGTGCTGTTTATGACATTATACCAAAAATATGGTGTAGTTAATGACAATTTGGTTTAGTGAAAGACAATATGGTGTGTCAAAAGAGGGGAGAGTCCGCCTTCGAAAGCTTAAATGCAAATATAAAATTCTATATTTTAATTTATTGTAAATAATGCAATATTTAATTGCATTATAAGAACATGTGTGCTAAAATAGAGTTAAGGCATTGATCTACAGGGGGATACCCGATACGGTAAAGGATGCGCCTGAGAGAATAGGGACTATGACATAATGAAAGGTAGGGACAAAATGAGTAATATGTTGATAAATCAGAGTGGAAGAAGTTTTTCTGCGCCAGTGGAGGCGAGGCCGTTGCCGACAAATATTTCAATGACAGGATACGACTTTGAGAAATCTTTCCCTCTTCTTGAATGTGGGGTTTTTGATGGACAAAATATCTGGTTGCTAGATGAGTGTCTAACAAAATTTAGCGTTGTAACCAAGCAATTTGCTTATTATGAAATTAAAAATGGTATCAATGGTAATGAAGGTCTTTTAGAATCAAATCTGAATTACAGATTTTCAACAAGAGGCGTATTTGACGGTAAATATTTATGGTTTTTAGCTTCCTCTTATGCAAGATTAATAAGAGTTGATCCACAGTCTGGAACGATTAAGGGATATCTAATTGAGAACGGTGTAAACGGAAATTTAAATTTACCAGACCCATCACAATTTTTTATGTGGGCAATGGTATTTGACGGACATTATGTGTGGAGTTTAGTTGGACCCGAGGATAAAAAACGGCTTATTCGTTTGGATCCTCAGACAGCTACTTTAACAGGTTTTGATTTATGGGAAAGTGGCAATAGATACCAAAATATGGTATTTGATGGCAGAAATTTGTGGTTTATTCCATTTAAGGGAATCTATAATTTGTCGAAGTTGTCACTTGATAACATGAGTCTGACAGAGTATGAATGGCTCGGTGAGAATCTAGGAAACATAAATCAGAATATTCAGATATCAACATGCGGAGCTTTTGATGGTAATTGTATATGGATTATACCGGATGGCGCTGCGAATCGAATTGTAAAATTTAATCCGGTTACAGAGAGGTTTACAGGATTTAGTTATCAGAATGGTGTTAATGGAAATTCAAATATTCCTGAGTATGTAATGTCGAAATCGTGCATTTTCGATGGCAAGTATCTTTGGATAAATCCATATGATGCGTCACAGACAGGTACATATAAATTAATACGATTGAACCATGAAACAGGTAGTATGCTTGGATATCCTTTCTCAGGATTAAATGTCGAAAATAAACCTTGGAATAATGATATTGTATTTGATGGTACGGATTTATGGATAGTCCCAAACGGGTTGAAAAATTTAGTACGAGTGCATTCAGCCACCGACAACACCTTCGCCGTCTCCGAAGACTACCAAAACGAAAACGGCACACCCATCAAGCCCGGCATCATCAAGTGGATCGATTCCGGCGCCGACTACGCGCAGACAGCGCCCGTCATCCCCGGCTACCACTGCGTCGGCCACAAGCTGGACGGCGGTGCCATGCAGCCCGGCAAACGCGCCGAAATCGCCAATGTCACCGCGAACCACACTGTCGTCTTTGTCTACGCCGAGGGCGACGATCCCGGCGACGCATTCACCATAACAGAGGATTACGAGGCCGAATCGGGTGTCACGCTCGCGCCGCAAACCACAACAACAGTCGCGGCGGGGGACGCCTACGCCAAGGACGCGCCCGCAATCTCCGGTTATCACTGCATCGGCTATAAGCTGGACGGCGGCGCACTTATTGCAAACGCAGCTGTTGAGATCGCCAGCGTGCAGAATAACCACGCCGTCATCTTTGTCTACGCGGAAGGGGACGGCCCCGATCCGGGCGACGACTTTGTGATCACGGAGCGGTATGTCAACAGGCTCACCGGCGCCGAAATCCAGCCGGAAACCGTCACAACGGTTGCGGCGGGGGCTGATTACAGCAAGACAGCGCCCAGGCTTTCAGGCTACAAGCGCGTCGGCCACACTGTTGACGCGGGGGCGTTGTCGGGGAGCTTCACGGCGTCAATCCAAAACGTCCGGGCCGACCATATCGTCGTTTTCCTGTATGAACCCGGCGATGAGGACGGCGGTTCCGACGGCAAGGATTGTTGCTGCGGGCACGGGTCCATTGATGTTCACATTAAACTGCCTTTGTGCAACAACAGCGAGATGCTTAAAGAGCTGACTCAGTTAGTGTCGGCGGCTAAGGGCTGCGATTGTAATTGCGGCTGTATTAAATAGGTATCATAATTTTTAAGCCCCCGGATTAATCCGGGGGCTCCTTTACTGTCCGTAGAGAATCGACAAAATGTAAGGCGGCCTCCAAAAAGAAGCGCCGCCACACATATGTATGTGTGGATTTTGCGTATACAGTCAGGCGAATTTACCCTGTATCACAACAATACTCATGTGTAAAGTTTTTGGGCTTTACATGCGGCAATTCACACAAGCCCGTGCCTCAATCTGTAGTCGGCCAAAAGCAAGTCGACCATCCGACCGTAGCTTTTAACGCCGTCAGACTGGCGATTGACACGCAGGTATGTGTTATTAACCGCCGTCGACACTTCGGAAACAGGCCCTTCAAATTGACGCCAATATGCGCGGTTGGCCGCGAAATCGGCCCAGACACCCTCTGACAGCGGCCCCATAATCTCCCTGTATATATCCTGATCTGAGGAGCGCAGCGCGTTGGACGTGTGAATCAACGCCAGCAGTGTGCCCGAATATTCGAAGTCGGCATGGCCGGATGCCGAGCAGGCCAGATATGAGATGAAGTTCGCCTCGTCTTCACGCATGAATCCCTTGAAATGCGCGAGTTCATGCATCATGGACGATGGGATGTTGTAATCCACTGTATCGATATTGACATTCGCTTCAAAAGTAAAAGGGACATAAATCCCCGTTATATTCAGGTACGACATCATACGCGACATCAGCACAGGTTTTGGCCGCGGCGCATACCCCTTTAGTATGGGGTAGTGGTCGGCCAAATTCTCAAAAGCCTCGCCCGCGTACGCCGCGCACTGATAGTGTGAGGAAAAAGAGGACACCATAACGCCGTCGTCATCCAAAGCCACAAACTCCCGTAAGTCATTAGCCTGCGAGACAAGCTCGCCGCAAAGCGCGGCCAACTCATCAACAGAAGAATCCCGGACAAACAAACCGCTGTGATTTGTAAAAGTGAGGCGATGATAATTGAGCCCGCACAGGAGCATGAATATGGCGTACCAGACGCTGAGGGCGACCAAAACATTTAAAACAACTTTTATTAAACGTTTTTTCCGACTGCCTGATCCGGGTATAAACATGCGAATCTGATATAAGAAATAAACGGTGATGGTGATAACCAGTATGTACAGCAGTATTTCAGTCAGGGAGAAAGGGAGCCAGCCTGTTATGCGTCCCAGAATACCGGATAGGGTTGGATAGATGTTCCTGGAATAAACGCGGTCCGTGACGTCAGGGCGCAAGGCCGCCAGATAAGACAGCAGGTATGCAAGCGGGGCCGCCGCGAGGAAAAAAATCCGTTTGTATTTCAGTATTTTCATATGCGGCCCCCGGATATATGTATTATAGGTAATAAGGATATTCAGACCACGTTGTACATCACAGTAAAACCATTGTGATACCGTCATTTCCCCGGGAATAATCAATGTCATGCGACAAATCGGGGCACTGGTCTATCATGGTGCGGCACGCGGCGTTAAATGGTGTAAAGTCTTCTCCCTTTACAAACTCGCGAACGATGTTCTGGCGCTTTTTTCCAGCCAGATAACTCTGCACATCGCGTTTGATCGCGCCGCCTTTTCCCGAAGAACCGTAGCCGTGTATAATTTTCATGGCGGTGTAGCGGCGTGCCTTTGCCGTACGCAGTGCCTGATCCAATTTCAGTCGGGCGTTTTCGACGCTGGGCATGCCGTCTTCCAGATTTATTTGATACAAATTCAAATTGTCACCTCAAAATTGACTAAAACTAATACTGCTATTATAACATAATTTAGATAACATTGTCATTTGTCCAAATCAAAAAGATCATGGTAATATATTTGGTTACTTTTTCAGAATATTGACATTGTTAGTCGTTTATGTTTCAATTAAATGAAAGGTTTTTTAAGATTTGTATGAATTTAACGGAGAATAGGAATACAGGATATGGCGAATAGAAGCAAGAATAAAATGGAAGGCAAATATGTGGCGAGAAGGTTCTTTTTGATTTTTTTACTCATTTTGCTTATTGGCGGCGGCTGTACTTATGTGGGATATCAAATAGCGTCGAGTAATATCGGCGATGACGGTGATCGTGATGCGTCATCACAGCCCGAATCAGATGCTACACCTGTTTCATCAAGCGAGGAAGCGTCGTCGGAGCCGGAACCCGAATCTCAGGCGGACGAACCTGTTGCCGAGCCGGTTGATAAAAGCGAATGGAATTTGCTTCTTGTTAATAAACAGAATATGCTGCCGGACGATTTTATGGTGGAGCTGGAAAAAGTGGTGGACGATTTCCGGGTTGATAAAAGGATCAAAGACCCTCTCCTGCGCCTGTTCGCAGCGGCTAAAGAGGACGGTATTGTATTAATGGTTTGTTCGGCTTACCGTGCGCCGGAATATCAGGAACAGCTTTTCAGCAATAAGAAAACGGAATTGATGGCGGGCGGCATGGGCGAGCAGGATGCGATTGCGGCGACAGCGACAATCATCACATACCCTGGTACTAGCGAGCATCATACAGGCCTTGCTGTCGATATTGTGACGCCGAGTTACCAGAATCTCGACGATGGCTTTGAGAAGAC
This sequence comes from Oscillospiraceae bacterium, assembly GCA_031285645.1. Classification (GTDB taxonomy): domain Bacteria; phylum Bacillota; class Clostridia; order Oscillospirales; family Ruminococcaceae; genus WRAV01. Next base: position 8,607 of record JAITVU010000242.1, read on the forward strand.
GCCCGCTTTTGAATGGCTGGACGCCCATGCGGCTGAATATGGTTTTATTCTGCGTTATCCCAAAGATAAGCAGGATATTACCGAAATCATATACGAACCCTGGCATTATCGCTATGTCGGCATCGACCATGCATTGGCGATAAAAGAGAAGGGGCAGTGCCTGGAGGAGTATTTAAATCCGGTTTTGGATGATTTGACCGAACCGGATGAAAGCGAGGAAGAGGCGTCGGGGCAGGAAGAAGAAACGGAATGAATTTATTAAGCACCGGGCTTTATGCCCGGTGCTTTTCGCATGTTATAGTAGAAT
>JAITVU010000277.1 GCA_031285645.1 Oscillospiraceae bacterium
AATTGGGATAAGATCGTCCGGGATGGGCCGGATATGTTGTTCGAGAATCTTATAGATATGGGTGTCGTGAAAAGCGTAGAATTGTCATATCAATTCATATACGGAGGGCGCACCATATCATCTTTCTATCATTTGGTATCAAAAGAACGGCTTATGCAGCCCGCCAAGCCCACGCTGACAGAGGATGAAGAACTTGAAACCATGTATGCATCCCGAATAGGTCTGTCATGGATGGCACGGGATGAGGACGGAAGATTGCGTTTATTTTCAGCAAAGCCGAATAAAGGAAAAAAAGGAAGGTGGCGCGGAGATCAAAGTTATATTACCTACAGAGGCAAATGTGATTTTGATTTCATCCGCTGGGCCGACGCCGAGCCGACGAAATTGAGTGAGTTGTAAGGGAAGGATATAAAAGCGAATGTCCGAGCATATAATTATTTAAAAGATAAAGGTGGTGCTTATGGGGACAAAATTAAATTACATATGGCGAAACCCCAACACGCCTGAACAGATGGAGGACTTTTTAGCTGGATGGTATGCAGATGCTATTTATAAAAAGAAGCTAAGGGAGTCCAAAACTTCAAAGGGCGAAAAGAGTGATGCAAAGCAAGGCGTACCCGCTTAATGGGGTGCGTCTTGCTTTTTTATTCGACATATGGTAACATCTGAATACAAGTCACAGAGAGGTGTGATCGATTTGCGCATTGCGGCGTATTGTAGGGTGTCCACTGATACAGACGATCAAATAAACAGCATAGAAATGCAAAAAAGATTCTTTTCTGAGTTTGCCGAGCGCAATAATTATGACTTAGTCAATATATATGCCGATGAAGGTATATCAGGGACGAAGATAAAAAACCGGGTTGAGTTCCAAAGACTCATGAAAGATGCAAAGGCCGGTTTGTTTGATTTGGTAGCCGTCAAGGATATATCCCGATTTGCACGCAATACGGTTGACTTCTTACAAAGCATTCGCGCGTTAAAATCATTAGGAATCGAGACCACATTTTTGACCGCAAATATGAATGTGTTGGGCAACTCGGAATTTGTCTTAACAATTTTCGGGGCGTTGGCTCAAGAAGAAAGCGCCAATACGTCGAAGCGAATTAAATTCAGTAAAAAAATGAACGCTGAAAAAGGACGAGTCCCCAATCAGGTATACGGATATGATAAAATAATAGGCGATTATTTCAATCTTTATATAAATGACGAAGAATCACGCTGGGTCAAGCAAGTTTTTGATTGGTACACTGAAGACGGACATGGGGCGCTGAAAATCTCTCATATGCTTAACAGTATGGGTGTAAAGACAAAGCGCGGAAATAAATGGTCCCAAGTAGCTATAAATCGCATGTTGCGTAATGAGCTTTATACTGGTAAAATTATAAATGGGAAAGAGGAAGTGGTTGACTTCCTGACCGGCGAACGTACGGAGAAAGCCCCTGACGAATGGTTTGTAACTGACCGGCCAGACCTGGCTATCATAACAGAAGATCAATTCGACACGACATCAAAGATATTAACAAGCAGACATGGGGCATTTAATATGACAAAGGAACGGCACAGCAATAAGTACCCTTTATCCACGCTGATTAAATGTAAAGAGTGCGGATGCTCTTTCAGGAGATTTGAGCGCACATATGTCAATACATATGTTAAATGGATTTGCAGCGGGCGGAACCGGCACGGAACGGGAAGCTGTGAGAACTCAACAAAGGTTGATGAAAGCGAAATTCTGGCCGAGATCGACCGATACCTTGCAGAAGTTATCAATAACAAAGACAGGATTATCAAATTAGCGGCAGATAAATATGCGAAATATATTGCTGGCGGTTCATCTGACGACGAATCTGTAGCCACAATCAAGGAATCGTTGAAAAATAAGGAACGCAGACGGCAAAAGTATCTCGATATGTACGCCGACGACCTTATAACACGGGCTGAGATGAATGAAAAAGTCGGTGAAATCAGGCGCGATATTGAATTACTAAAATCAGAGTTGAACAAGATCACCGGCGATGCATCGAGAACTGCGACACCAAAAGATATTGCAGAGGCTTTTGAGGAAATTGAAAAGATATCAGCAGCAGAAGAAAAAACTAATGCACAGCTTAAGACAATCCTGAAAGCTATCGAGGTTAATAAGGACGGGAATGTCGAGTTTATTCTCAATACAATAGGTGGACTATAATCGATCACATTTGTATCTACAGTACATAAGGATGTCAGCGAGCGGCTCAAAAATTATAACGAAGCGCTGTATAATCAGGTCAAGATGGTGCTTGAACAGAACAAATCGGAGCGGCATATCCGTGGCGGCATGGCGACAAAAAGCAAGTATGAGCGTTTGCGCGCAAAATAGGAAAAAGGTCCATAACTTTTAAGTTATGGACCTTTTTATCATATTATATATGGCGTACCTATTCGTAATAAAGGTCTTTGCCCGGGAATTCCGGCTCACAGGTTAAATTAATCCCCAGCTTGCGCACGGTATCTTCATCCCCGTCCGGCATGATATAGGTGGCGTGCGCCTCGCAGCCCCGCAGATTGGGCAGCTGCTCCATGGCGTGCTCCACCATCGGGTTTGTCGGCGCGCAGATGCTCAGGCAAATAAGTACTTCCTTAAGGCTCAATATCAAACTGCGCGCGCCCAGATTCACCTGTTTTAACTTAATAATGGGTTCCAGCACAACCGGCGAAATCAGGTGAAGCGAATCCGATATCCCGGCCAGATGCTTGATGGCATTGATAATAGTGCTGGCGGGCGCGTTCATCAGGCTTGTTTCGCGCCCCGTGACAATGTGCCCGTCTGGCAGCTGAATGGCGGCTGAAGGCGCGTTTTTCGCCTTTTTTTTGTCCAGCGCCGCCACAATAACGGGCCTGTCCTCCGCCGAAATGAGCAGCTGACTCATAATCATTTCAATTTTCTTGACGGCGTCCGACGCCATGCGGCCCAGCTTGTAATCCTTCCGGGCCTGATAGAGGCGGCGTATGATTTCCTGCCTGGCACTGGCGCGGACGACAGTGTCGTCGGTGATGCAGTATCCCGCCACATTGACGCCCATGTCGGTGGGCGATTTATACAAATCCTCCTCGCCGACCGTGCGGGATAAAATGGCGCGTACAACCGGGAACACCTCTATATCCCGGTTGTAGTTGACCGTGGTTTCCCCATAGGCCTCCAGATGGAACGGGTCAATCATATTGACATCGTTGAGGTTTGCCGTCGCGGCCTCATAAGCCATGTTGACCGGGTGTTTAAGGGGCAGGTTCCAGATGGGGAAGGTCTCGAATTTGGCGTAACCGGCCGGCTGGCCGCGCCGCCCCTCATGGTAGAGTTGGGACAGGCAAGTCGCCAGTTTGCCGCTTCCGGGCCCTGGGGCCGTGACGACGACAAGGGGCCGCGTGGTTTCGATATAGGGG
>JAITVU010000419.1 GCA_031285645.1 Oscillospiraceae bacterium
CTCAATTCCGGAGCTGCGCAAAACATTGGACGCCGCTGCGAAAGCGGCGGGGAAGGTCGCGGTGTTGTCGGCCGGGTGGGACCCCGGCAGTGATTCGGTTGTGCGCGCTCTCATGGAGGCCTGCGCGCCCAAAGGCGTTACATACACGAACTTCGGTCCCGGTATGAGCATGGGGCACACTGTCGCGGCGAAAGGCAAAGCGGGCGTCGCGGGCGCGCTGAGTGTGACCATTCCGCTTGGCACGGGCGTTCACCGCCGCATGGTTTATGTGCAGCTCGAAAAAGGCGCGGATATTGAGCAGGTGACGCGGGATATCAAGGCCGATCCCTATTTCGCGCACGACGAGACCCATGTGATCCAGGTGGACGATATCGATATGTATATTGATAAAGGCCACGGCGTTCTTATGTCACGCAAGGGCGTGTCCGGGAAAACCGACAACCAGCTCTTCGAGTTTTCCATGAAGATCACAAACCCGGCACTCACATCCCAGGTTATGGTGGCCTGCGCGCGCGCGTCCATGCGGCAAACGCCCGGCGCCTACACAATGATTGAGCTGCCTGTCATCGATTTGCTGCCCGGCGCGCGCGACGCCTGGATCGGGAAGCTGGTTTAAACTTGCATTCAGCCGGTTTGCGCGTCCGGAAAGAGCCGTAAAGCGGAGGGCTCTTGACGTTGTGCTACAGGTTAATCATGATAACGGTTAATGATCCCGGGCGCTGCGTGCAATAATTGCAATAAAACAGATATATGAAAGGCGTGATGGGTTGAAAGCGTATTTGATAGACGGCGTTGGAAAAAGCCGGGTTGGCGTTATCGCCGTACCCGAGCCGGATGCGGGTGAGCTCCTGATCCGCGTGATGGTCACCGGTCTTTGCGGGACGGACGCGCATATATTCAAGGGCGAATATTTCGGTGAGTATCCCATTGTGCCGGGTCATGAGTTCTCCGGTATTGTGGAGAAGACCGGCCCCGGCGTCAAGCACTTTCACAAAGGGGACCGCGTCAGCGCCGACCCCAATATCTTTTGCGACAACTGTCCCGAGTGTAAGGCGAACAATCACAACTTCTGCACGGATTTTAATGCCGCGGGCGTGACGTTGAACGGCGCTATGGCGGCATATATGCTGATTCCCGAAAAGTGCGCTTTTCCCATCGGTGACATCAGCTTTACGCACGCCGCGCTCATCGAGCCGCTCGCCTGCGTTGTACACGGGCAGAACCTTCTGGCGCCAAAGCTGGCCAACCGCACGCTGATCATCGGCGCGGGGCCCATCGGGCTCATGCATTTACAGGTCAGTAAAATGAACGGCGCGGCCTTTGTCGCTGTCAGCGACGTCAAGACCGGGCGTCTTGACGTGGCGAAGAGCCTGGGCGCGGATGAGGTGATTCCGGCGCCTGAGGTATCCGATTATGTCAGGCGGCACGGCGGCTTTGACATCGTCATTGACTCCACAGGCGTGCCGTCTGTGGTACAAAGCGCGCTTGCCTATGTGAAAAGCGCCGGAACCTTGCTTGTATTCGGCGTTTGTCCCAATGACAGCGCCATCACGGTCAATCCCTATGAGATATTTAAGCGTGAACTTACAATCATGGGGTCCTTTGCCTTGCGCAAGACGTTTGGTCAGGCGATAAGGCTTGTGGAGGGCGGGCGCATCGCGCTTGATCCCCTGATTGGTCGAAGGGCGGCGCTCGATGAGATGCCGGGCCTCATGGCGGATTTCGCGGCCGGCCGGACGCATATGAAGACCGTCGTATACCCCAATGGCCTCGAATAGGGCTATAGAGTCAAACGGCTTAAAATAGCGTACTTTACAGTTGGAAACAAAGCTTTCCAAACACACCGCTTCGCGCGAATATGATTTATGCAGCGGGTATAGGTCTTGGAACCTGTATTCACAACTCGAAACGGCGTACTGGCGGCGAATTTCGCGCTGCGCTTCCCCAAAATTGCCATAGGCGTCAGCCTTATGCCGCTTTTTTGGCTCGCGCGGCATCAAAATTCTCTCGCCATTCCACCATAGGTTCTAAAAACAGAAGACAAGCGGCCCGGAACTTTGTTCCGGGCCGCTTGTCTTCTGTGAAACAATAAATTATTCGAACAGGCTTTCAAAATCTTCGCGTTTTGCATATAAAAGCTCAATTTGCTTGTTGGTGGTCACGCCCTGGCTAAGCTTGCGCTCCATGCCGCTTTCCCCATATTGATAAGCCATGAGGGCATTGTGTTCACCGTATTTCCTTGTGAAGCGTCCGAGCAGGGTTGTGCCCGCCTCGATATTCTGCCATGGATCCAGCAGATCCGTGATGCCGAGCTCTTTTTTAAGCCAGCCCCTGTTGACATCGTTAATCTGCATGACCCCGCTGTCCATTGTGCCGTTGCGGTTATAATGGACAGCCTCAAGCTGAAAGCGGCTCTCGCGCCACATCAGCGCCAGCACGAGTTCGTAATCGAGTTCGTTTACAATACACTGCTCATAAGTATAGCGCTGGAGTTCCTCACTGAGCGGGATATCCGGCGAGTAAACGAAGTCCTCCATGTTGACGTGTGCTGCGCTTCTCCGGACTGCGTACGCGGCGGCTTCCTCCTCCTGCTGCTTTTGCTTTTCCATGAGTTCGGCGTCCGGGATATCCTCACGGTAGTATTCGTCAATATACACACCGGAAACAGGTTCGATATAATCCCATATACCGGTTTCCGAGTCCGGCGTGTATGCCGTTGGCACTGGCAAAAATTTAATGTCCGACTCAATCGCGTCACTGGCAGTGGGCGTCGAAATGACACCGATGCTCATGGCGTCCGCGACATCATAGCGGTTGGCAAACATGTTTCCCGCCGCGATGACTACGGAGAATGCAAAAACGCTGGAGAAAATAATGAGTTTGCGCACCAGCGGTTTAGCAAATAATTTTTTTGTCATTTAATCACCTTTCTTATTTTGCCACTTTAAACTTCACAGTTCAACATAGCCTTTTCATTATAACCAGTTCGTACTGAAAAGGAAATGGTCTGAAAGGACATGAAAGAAAACTTTGGAATAACTATAAATTAATGCCTATTGTAATACTTGATTTTTAATAAATTTGCCGAAAAATGTCTTTGAAAATCATATCAGACC
>JAITVU010000422.1 GCA_031285645.1 Oscillospiraceae bacterium
TTGCGGATGGTCTCGCGGTAGGGCACGCGGGGCTCAATCAGGTCAATCTCAACGCCAAACTTGTTTTTGAGTTTGGACACAACAACGTCGATGTGCTGCTCGCCCATGCCGGATATAAGCTGTTGGTGCGTCTCGGTGTTGAGGGTGAATGTGATGGTGGGGTCCTCCTCCATGAGACGGGCCAAACCCTGACCCACCTTGCCCTCGTCGCCCTTGTTGCGCACCTTGACCGCCATTGAAAGTGTCGGCGCGGGGAATGCCGTTCCCTCAAAGCGCACAACCTTTTTGGGGTCGCAAAGCGTGTCGCCGGTTTTGGTCTCGGCCAGTTTTGTCACGGCGCCGATGTCCCCGGCGGTGATAAAGCTTGTGTCCTCCTGCTTTTTGCCCTTGACATAGATGATTTTGCCCAGGCGCTCCGGTTGCCCCGTGCGGACATTGAGCGGCGCCATGTCGGCGGACAGTTTGCCTGAGACCACCTTGACAAAGCTGAGTTTGCCGACAAAGGGGTCGGCAATCGTTTTAAAGACATACGCGGCGAGCGGCGCCTCGTCGGTGCAGATGATTTCCACCGGCTCATCCTTTTCATTATAGGCCGTCTCACCGGCGCTTTCGTAGGCGGAGGGCAGATGGTCGACCATGGAGTCGAGCAGCATGTCGACGCCTTCAAGCGTTACGCCCGAGCCGCAGAGGACCGGCGTGATCGAGCCGTTTTTAACGCCGGTATGAATGCCGGCGATGATTTCGTCGCGCGTGAAAGCCTCGCCGGAAAAATATTTATCGAAAAGCGCTTCGTCCGTCTCGGCGACAGCTTCCGATATCGCTGTTGTCAGGCCTTCGAGCCGGTGGCCGATATCGGGCATGTCAACTTCCCTGACGTCGCCCTTCGCGCCGTACGAATACGCTTTGTTGTCGACAAGATTGATGTAGCTCACAACTTTGCCGTCCTCCACATAAGGCACGACAAGCGGGCAGATGGAGGGGCCGAACGCCGCCTTCATATCCTCAAGAACCTTGTAAAAATCGGCGTTTTCCGTATCCAGTTTTGAAATAAAGAACAGGCGGGCCTTGCCCATATCCATAGCGGCCTTATAGGCTTTTTTGGTGCCGACGGACACGCCCGAACGGCCCGAAACACAGATGATGACGCTTTCCGCGGCGCGCACACCCTCGAAAAGGCCGCCGGCGTAGTCGAAAAGGCCGGGCGTGTCGATCAGGTTGATCTTGACGCTGCCCCAAGAGAACGGGTACATGGCGGAGGAGATCGATACCTGGCGTTTGATCTCCTCGGGATCAAAATCGAACGCCGTGTTGCCGTCGGCGATGGTGCCGAGACGGTCGATCTCACCCGCTTTGAACAACAGGGCCTCCGCGAGCGATGTTTTCCCGCTTCCCGCGTGGCCCGCCAGTGCAATATTTCGGATTTTCCCAGCCAGGTATTGTCTCATAAGTGTCTTTCCCCTTTCGGCGGCGGGACAAACGCCCGAACCGCTGCAATTTATTATTATTTCTCATTGTAAAACATATGCCTCTCAAAAAGGCTGCGCAAAAGCACAGGGCAATTTTTGAGGGCGGGCAGGCCTTACAGCCGGGCAACATAAAACAGGCTCGTATAAAGCCCGTGTATAAAGGGCAGCCCGCGTAGCATCATACTCAGCGAACTTCAAAACCGGAACGGTTTTGAAGTTCGTTTACTATATAACCTAAATTATATCAATATTGCATTCAAGATACAAGACGAAAAAGCGTGAGTTTCGTAAAAAAGTACACGCTGAGACAAAGTTTCACGATGTTTTTTATGCATATAGTCAAATTATGTTAAATGCATGCAACATTGTGCCGCGACCGGCGTTCATACGGAATGCTTTGGAGTTTGTTGGGCGTAAGGGTGTCGGATGCCTTAAACAGAAAAACCGGCGGATCGGAGATCCGCCGGTTTTTTTATAGTCAATGAGCTATTCGGATTCTTCGGACTCGACATCGCCGTCTTCTTCATCCGCGTCGTCCGAATCCGCGGAACCGTCGCTTCCCGCAACGGAGATCGAGTCAATGACGACGGACTCCTCAGGTTTGCCGCTTTCATCGACGGGCAGGCGCGCGATCGCGTCGACGACCTTCATGCCCTCTTCAGTCACCATGCCGAAGACGGTGCGCTTCCAGTCAAACCCGGGCACGCCGCCGACCTCTTCATACTTGTCGATCAGTTCCTGGGGATAACCGGCCTCTTTCATGGTCTCAAGCGTCTCCTCGTCCACAAAGGACGCCTGTACGATATAGAACCGGCTGCCGTTCTTATCCTGGCCGGTTTTGTTGGCCATGCCGAGCGCGCCTCGGAAGTTCCAGAGCGACAGGCTGTATTCGTTTTTAAAGTAAGGATGGCTGTCGTCGTCGGTAAAAGCGCTTTCGCCGCCCTTATTGTCGGGGTCGCCGCCTTCAACGATAAAATTCTTAAGCACGTTGTCCAGCGTCAGGCCGGTATAATACCCCGCCCGGGCGTGATTGATAAAATTTTCGACCGCCATGGGCGCCTCATTGGGATAAAGCACAACTTCGATATCGCCCATACTGGTTTTGATGATCACGATTTCCTGCGCGGATTCCGGTTCGTTGAACTGGATCAGGTCGATATCCGAATCCTTGATCCTGGCGTTGATGGCCGCCGCCTCGGACAATGTATAGGATTTTGTGCCGCCATCCTGTTCGGACAGGGACTGTGAGTCGGCGGATTCTTCAGCGGCCTCGGGATTGCGGGTGCATCCGGCAAAAAGTGCCAGTATCAACAAAAACGACAGGGTCGGTATAAAAAATCTTTTCAAAGAGTACATCCTTTCTTCACAACGATATGTTACGCTTCCCATTACAATTAATATGCGCCGGAAAACCAGAGAAATTATACACCAAATGATTAAAGAATGCAAATTAATTATGGGTTATTGGCTCGGATTAACGGTTTGCGCCGGGCCGTTCAGATGCTTGGACATTTGCGGCATTTCCGATGTATTTTTTTGCTTTTTTGCAAAAAAATACCCCGCCACGCCGTATGTCGCCACATAAAACCCGTCTTACGACAGGTGGGTGTCCTCCTGTGGCGTTCATGCTCCCTTCGTCCGGCACAAGGCCGGGAGGTCTGCAATCGTTGACACAGAGCCGGACTCCCTTTTGGAAAGTGTTGGATTATATAACAGCGACATATACGCGAACACGGCAGGGATTCGGTATTCTGTTTTACGGGCCGGCTTTACTCCTCAAACTCGAAAGTGTCGGACAGGCGTTCGGTGAAGAAATCACCCACCCGGTCGAACTCGTCGTCATCCTCAATGGCTTCGAGAAATTCTTCGCCGTCCTCCTCGATCATACGCAGAATGACAAGGTCGCCGGTATCGTCCAAAACAGCCTGAGCATCGTTTAAAACCGGGACGAGCGCCATATAGCTGTGTCCCTCAAACTCGGCTGAATCAAGTACTTCAAATTCGTGCTCAACGCCCTCTTCATCCATCAAAGTGAGGATGTCGGCGCCAAGGTCCATTTCCATTTCTTCGCTCATTCTTATGCCTCATTTCTATAGAAAGCGTGTATACTGTCAGCGCATTGTAACGGTATTACGGGATTTTAAGCAAACGGCTTAAAACTGGCGGCGTGGCCGCGCGGCGCGCACAAAAGCGCCAATATAACCTGCTTTATTTTTATAGCTTTTTTCCGTAATATTCATTTTATATGAAAACGCCGCATAAGTCAATGCTTGAAAGCGTGCAAAATTACTGTGTAAAACAAGGAGAAATAAGGAATCAGGGCGAAAAAACGCCGGGATAACCTGTCTTGCTGAACTGATTTGCCCCGACAGGCGGAAAAGCGAATGATTTATATATTGTATTTGATCTTCAGACAAGCTTCACATGATATTCACATAAAAATCTAAACATATTCACAATTTTCTATTGACATAATACAAATATGTGCTATAATGAAGGCACAAAGAGAAATACACGGCGGATCGACTTGCCGGGTGTGACTCTGGCAGCCGGGAACAATCCGGCGGCAATTTCGATGAAAGGCGGTGAGTCCCATGTACAATGAAGACGAGTCCCAGGTGTATGGAGGCTTCACGCCAGCCTCGGCAACCTGATTGGCGCTTGTGTAAGCAGAAATGCTCCTGTAAGGTAGAGGAGATTCTTCTGGATCAAAGACTGATGGCCAATGGGCGTAATCGGGTTTGTTAATGCCAAATGGCGAAAATATAAATTTGGGAGGCTTGTAGACAAGTAACTGTCAGAAGAAGTCCGAATTTATAATAAAGGAATCGAAAGGTTCTAATTTGGAAAGAGTGAGTCCAATGAAATAAGTGGGACATTTTCGGATTGCGTGTGCTTACGGAGCGGGTTTGCACAGATGATTGAGCGGCCTTGAAAACGGAGAGATAAAGTAGGGGCTTGCGCGCAAAACCGCAATGGTTGGTCGCCTTTTCACGGCATCGGAACAACAGGGAAAAGGCATATCGGCTGTTATGTAAAAGTTTACGAGAATGAACCTGGTAAAGCAAGTGAAAGTTGTTGTACCAGAAGCATTGGATTTCCGTGTACAGCAGACGCAAATAGTCCGGAACTGTCGGGTTATCCGCCGGGTTGAGTGACAGCACCCATGCGAGGCGGTTAACAATAAGAAATTATAGCGCCATCCTTTTAGGAGGATGGCGCTTTGTTTTTTCATGCTAAAGCGCACAACAAAAAAGACGCCGGACAAAGCCCGGCATCTTCTGCCTGTTTTGGGATTCGAGACCGCACTGATGCGGCCGCATTATCTCGTTATTGGGGATTGGGCGCGTCGACGGGACAAACTGACGCGCAAGCGCCGCAATCAATGCAAGTGGCCGCATCAATTACAAATTTCCCATCACCTTCGGAAATCGCGTTTGTGGGGCATTCACCCTCACAGGCGCCACAGCTGATACATTCCTCGTTGATAAAATATGCCACAGATAAACCTCCTTTACTAAAGCCCCAAGAGGGACTCTTATACAAATTTTAAAGCCAATATCCGTTGATGAATCGCACAGGCATGCCCGCTTTCACCAACCATAAATGGCCGCGCATAATCAACCGCCTGTCTGAAACGGACACGCTGGTAATATAGTCATATAGGTTTAAAACTGATAC
>JAITVU010000424.1 GCA_031285645.1 Oscillospiraceae bacterium
GTTTGCACTGAAAACTGACGTCTTTAAGGATGGGCACCGCCTCGTCGTAGGCAAAGCAGACATTTTTAAATTCAATAGCGCCCTGCAGCCGGCCCGCCGCTTTCGCACCCGGTTCATCCCGTATTTCCTGCTCCTGATCCATCACGGCCATAACCCTCTCCGCTCCTGCGAACGCCTGCTGCATATCTTCCAGAAGCTTCGCGAGGCCGGAAACAGGCGCGTAAAAGAGCGATAAGTAAAGTAAAAAGGCGACAATATCGGAGACGGAGATCTCACCCCAAAACGCCAGCAGTCCGCCAAAGCCCACAACAATGATTGTCCCGGCGGCGGAAAGGAACTCAACCGACGGATGGAAGAAAGAACTGAGCTTCAGCGCGTGCAGCATGGCTTTTGTGAAGACACCGACCCTTGAGGCCACCGCCTGCGCCTCGTTCTCCTCCTGGCTGAAGGACTGGATTTCGTGTATACCGGAGAAGTTGTCCTGTATCTTCGCGTTGATGCCCGCGACCGCCTGTTGGGCTTCGCGGAAATTAGGGCGTATTTTTTTGGCGAAAATCACACCGGATAATAATATGAATGGGATGGGGATGCAGGTGAGCAGGGCAAGTTTGACATTTATCGTCAATAATATAATCATTACGCCCGTGACGGTCACGACATTGGTGATCGACTCGGGTATGATATGCGCGTATAGAAGCTCAAAAGTCGCGGTGTCATTTATCACGCGGCTCATCAGGTCGCCGGTTTGTTTGTCGTGGAAATAACGCATGGACAGGCTCTGAATTTTGTCGTAAACCCTGATGCGCATATCTTCCACAAGGCTCCATGCGGCCTTATGCGCCAGATAGTTGCTTAAAAAACGAAACAAGACCCGCATGAGGTAGAGTACGCACAGTGTCAGCGTAAATAAGCCGATTTGCCTGAGCGCCTCACGTGTCACACCTTCCGCGACCAGAGCCGTCATGCCCGAAAGCACGCGCGGAGCCGCTAAATTGACAAACGTCAGCGCCAATGTGGCCAAAATCGCGATCACGTAGAGTCCTTTATAACGGATCGCTTCCCGGCCGAGTCGCCACAGCAGTTTCATAAAATCCCCCATTCTCACGTTAAAATTATTGAAGATACAGCACCGGTAACACGGCGTCTTAATAAAGCCACAGCCCCATTAAATCAAGCTGTGGCTTTATTAGATTATTATTTCTTTTTCCTGGATGTCAGCAGGAGTGCGACTATGACGATCGCGGCTACAACCAAGACCCCAACAACAATCCAGACCATCTGCCCCATTCTGTCCCCGGTCCGGGGCAATACCGTCAGCAACGCGGCGCTCAAAGCGCGCGCTGAAAGCATCATGTGATCCATAGAAACCTCCTTTTCAACTCATTTTCACCGCAAAAACGCACTAATATATTTTTTGCTCTTATTCCGCCTGTATATCCCTACACAATTTTATAAACGCAACAATGTAATTTTATGCTCTTTATCGCTTTATGTCAAGGCATCCCGGCAAAGTACCGAAGCACCGGCATTGAGCTTTTTCGGTATTTCCCTCACTCAACGCGCGGCGGGCTTTGACTTTCTGTGAAAAAACGCCGCCAACCTGTTTGCAAGCGCCTGTTTGCTTGACTTTATAGCTGTTGTAAGATAAAATTAGTTGTTAAATATGGTAAGACCACATCATGAAATTCTTAAACGCGGAGGGAATCCCATGCTCGACAATACTCAAAAGACAATGGAAAAAATCACCGCCCTGTGCAAAGGGCGCGGATATGTCTATTCAGGGTCCGAAATTTACGGCGGCCTTGCCAACACATGGGACTTCGGTCCGCTCGGCGCTGAGCTCAAAAGCAATATCAAACGGGCATGGTGGAAAAAATTCGTCCAGCAGTCCCCTTACAATGTGGGGCTCGACAGCGCCATTTTGATGAATCCTCAGGTCTGGGTCGCGTCCGGCCATCTGGGCAACTTCACCGATCCGCTCATGGACTGCAAAAACTGTAAAACACGCCATCGGGCCGATCACCTGATTGAAGAAGCGGCCGGCGTCGCGCCCAATGGCTGGAGCAACGAAAAAATGCGCGATTTCATCGCTGAGAAAAATATTAAGTGCCCGGACTGCGGCAGCGGTGATTTTACGGATATTCGCCAATTCAACATGATGTTCAAGACATTCCAGGGTGTGACGGAGGATGCGAAAAACGAGGTTTACCTGCGCCCCGAAACGGCGCAGGGCATCTTCGTCAACTTCGCCAACATACAGCGCACGGCACGCAAAAAACTTCCCTTCGGCGTGGCCCAGATCGGCAAGTCCTTCCGCAATGAAATCACGCCGGGCAACTTTGTGTTCCGCACACGCGAGTTCGAGCAGATGGAACTTGAGTTTTTCTGCAAACCCGGCACAGACCTCGAGTGGTTTAATTATTGGGAGACATTCTGCAAAGACTGGCTGCTTTCGCTCGGTCTCAGGGAACAGAATCTGCGCCTGCGCCAGCATGATAAAGAGGAACTCTCCTTCTATTCCAACGCGACGACGGATTTTGAGTTTCTCTTTCCGTTCGGCTGGGGCGAACTCTGGGGCGTTGCCGACCGCACCGATTACGATCTCAAACAGCACATGACGCACTCCACGAAATCGCTTGAATACTTCGACCCGGACACAAATGACAAGTATATTCCCTATGTCATAGAGCCTTCCCTCGGCGTTGAGCGCGTCTTGCTGGCCTTCCTGTGCGACGCCTACGACGAAGAGGTTATCGATGAAAAGGACACGCGTGTCGTGCTGCGCCTGCATCCCGCGCTCGCGCCTTTCAAAGCCGCTGTGCTGCCGCTTTCTAAAAAGCTCTCAGAGCGGGCCGGCGCCATACAACAGGCGCTGTCGGCCGATTATATGGTTGATTTTGACGACACGGGATCGATCGGCAAGCGCTATCGCCGTCAGGATGAAATCGGCACGCCGCTGTGTATCACCTACGATTTCGAATCCGAAACCGACGGCTGTGTCACCGTCCGGGACCGCGACAGCATGAAGCAGGAGCGCATCCCGATTGACGCTCTCGGCGCCTATATCGCAAAGACATTGATGTTTTAATCGTCGATAATGAACCTCCCCGGGGCAAGACTTAGCCGCGTCGGCATTCGGTGTTGCACCCCTTGGTTCATAATAAAAAGACCCGTTATGCATCTGAATAACGGGTCTTTTTATTATCAGTTGATGATCGGTATTTAAGCCGTCACGCCGACCTGAACATCGGCCTGCGCATAGCCTGTCGGGCCCGAAAGTAGCGCCGGCTGTTGCGCGTCGGTCATAATAGAATAAGTGAAATACACATGCACGTCATATGTCCCCGGTTCGGCGCTTTCAAGTTCCGGGTACGCCTCTTCAAGCTGAGACCATTCCATGTCGGCGATATACTGATCCTTTTCGCCCATTTCATATGTGTAAGCATCAAATTCTTCATGGGGCTTGATGGCCATGACATATAAAACGAACTTTAAATTCTCCCCTGGCGCCAATTCCTTCACCACGTAATCCATGGTCGCTGGGCCGAGATGGTCCTCCGGGAGTACCACTTGCAGCTTGTCTGCCCGCGCGAAAATTGCCTGCGGTGTCTCGAAGGAACCCGATCCCTGCGTGTAGGCGATCGTTTGATCGCCGGTATTTTCTATTATGACGGTTACAGGAATGCCGCTTCCCGGCAGAATCGCCTTGCGTTCCAAAACCTCGGCCGTCATCTTAAGCCCGTCGTATTCATTTTCCACAAGGCCATCCAGAGGATCATAGCCCTCCTCAACGGGCAGGTTTTGTCCTTCCGGGCCTGACTCATCCGCCATGGAGATTTCTGATTGCCGCGACTGCATTTGCTGCGCGGATTCCCCCGGCGCGCTGCTGCTCCCATTATTGCCGGATTCACAGGCGGTTAAGCCAATCAGTCCACAAGCCAGGGCCATAATAATTGTTTTTTTCATTGACGCGACTCCTTACCAGGCAACCTCTATACACATTTGCAGTATAAATATTGCTTTTTAATGTACGGCGTTACAATACCATATTTTATTATAGTGTATCACAAAACATTGAATTGTATGTGACGCAGTAATAAAATATTATTGTACAGCCGAACCGTTAAAACACATCATACACCTCAAAGACTGATCAGTCGCATCTCAGTCATACGCCTTGGGCCATTTTGGCCATATGCGCTATATATAACACCGTGACTAAAGTGTTTTGGCATTGGTGAAGACCATAAATCGGCGTGTAACCCGACCGCGTTTTAATGAAAACTTAAGAGTATTTTTATATATTTATAAGCCTTGTGTGTTATTCTTCTAGTACAGGAAAATGAAAAGCGGTGTTCTTTGCTGTTTGCCGCGGTAAAGGACGCCTGACAAAAGGAGTGCGCCATATGAAAATACTGCTTTACATTATACCGTCCATGATTGCACTGGCTGTTGCGGTGGTCATACTGATTAAACGGCGCGGCGATATAGAATCTTAACGGCGCCGCTTTAAAACGGCGTGCGGCATTCATAAACCGCTTTATTCTGTCAAAAATAACAATATCAATTTTAATTATTGTCAGGAGTGGTTTTATGGCCAAAGACAGCCAGCTCGACCCCAAAAATGTACGTGAGCAAAAGGCCAAAGGCGGCCCCACCATGGCCCAAAGCGCGCTTGATGGTGAAGGACGCAATAACAAGAAGCAATCCGGGAACAGGCATAAACCGGGACACGACAAGTAATCGTAATATTGTTTGATTCATTTGAAATATGTGACGTATGCGGCAGATTTAGGCGCTTCGCGGCGTTTACCGCGCATTTAAATTGTCGGGCAGTTTAAAACCTATACAGTCAAAAAGGCGGGTGCATCCGGATGCATCCGCCTTTTTGGGTATCAGGAAGAGAGTCCCGGCATATGATGCCGTCTAATCCCCTAAATAAACACCGTCGTCTTTCAGAATCCGGCGCAGCGCCACAACGTCGATATCCCGCACACAGCATCCTTTCTCCGCCGCCAGCGCCGCCATGACGCCTGATGTGCCGCCGCCGACAACCAACACATCGCATTCATCGCGGATAGGCGTGTCATGTGTCTCCACAAACGGCATGTTCTTCCAGTTTGTTTCCAAGTAATCCTCTCCTTTTTGTGGTATTCCCGCCGGAATTTGGGACGTTGCCGACCGGACTGTTTTCTGCCTGACCTTTTTGGCCTTTATGATACAACCACAACATCAAATATCCCACGACAACGCGATGTTTTTTCTATACTTCATATTATCAGATAACGTGTCAAAAAGATAGCGTCTTGATCACCGAAGCATACTTTGCGCCTTAAACATCTTGAAAAACAAATCCCGGATTTGTCCGTTCAGCGTCCAAAGCGGCCAATCCAAATAGGCACAGTCCTGGTTGGAAAGCAAATAAACACCGATATCAAAAGGCGGATAATAGGACAGCATAGCGGCGACCCCGCTATTGATCCCTTCTTTGTATTGGCAAAACACCTGTCCGTTTGATTCGAGAATTTCAAAGGCATGACCAAATTTGCGAACCCCATAATCACTTTTTCGGATAAATGGGACACAGGGCTCCATCAGCATTTTTGCATGACGTGCGTCCAACAGCGCGCCTGTCCTGACGGCCCGCATAAAGAGATGGAGATCCCCGACCGTTGTGTACGCGCCGCCGTCCGGCGTGCCGATAAGCGGATAAGAATAGATGTTTTTCCGCCAGCGAATCAACCGGCCTTTTTCATCACACTCGGCAAAGTAGCCTGTGGCGGTATTGGGGCAGACCTCATCCATCGCCTGAAAGCAACTGTTCATCATGCCGCAGGGATGAAAAACAGTTTGCGTAATGTAATCCCTGGCATCCATGCCGGTTTGCGCTTCAATGGCGAGCCCCAGAAGGATAAAGGCGCAGTTATTGTACCGGACATCGGTTCCGGCTTCAAAGCGAGGCTCTTTGTGGGCAAAGTTGGGAAGGAAATCGGCGCATTGCCGTATGGCGTAATTGGGGCTGTGCACAAAAAGCGCCGCATAATCCTCCCCCGCTTCTTCGTCGGCGTCATCCGATATCCCGGACGTGTGGGTGAGCAAATGCCCGATCGTCACACTTGGGGAAATAGCCGAACCCCGCAGATCTACAAGATCGGTGATCCTGTCGGACATTTTGAGCTTTCCCTGTTGGACAAGCAGCAGAATGGCGGCGGCTGTGAAAACCTTTGTCACTGATGCCGTATCAAATTTTGTATCCGCTTTATTAGGAATATCGAAATCGAGATTGGCCATGCCGCAGGCGCCCTCCATCAATGTTTCTCCCCCATGAGATATGAGAAAAGCGCCAGAGAATTTTCCCCTGAATGCCTCGATGATCGTTTTTATTTCGTTAAAATCTATCACGACAACCTCTCTTAAGACAATCTAAAAGCTGTGTCCTGAGTCCTTTTAAGAAATGATACAGTTCAGTAGCGCCTGCCGCCGCATCCAGCTGCTCATTTTTAGTGAAATAGGCGATGAACAGCAATTCTATGCATTCCATCAGATAAGGAAACGACTCCTTCTCAACCGCGCTTAACTGTTCCGTTCGTTCATAGCCATTGACAAAAGCAGCGCAAATTTCAAGCCAGGCGGCCACTTTTTCATTGTCTTTTTCACAATCCGCCAGCAGGCCCGTTAAAAAATAGCCTATATCAAATATACGGATATCCCATTTTGACAGGTCAAAATCGATGCAACCCGAAAAGACGCCCTCGTCAAACAGGATGTTGCCATAGTGAAAATCGCGGTGGATTAGCTGCTTTGGAAGCGCCTCATGCCGCCGCAACAAAGGCGCCGTGCTCGCGGCAAAGTCCCGGCACGAGATCGGTTTCCATTGAGCGCGTTCCAGTTCGGTGTGAATCCACCCTTTGAGCTCATCCGAAAACGGCGCACACGACAGCGATACTTCCCGTTCGATCGCGCGGAAGGCCCTGTGCAGTTGCGCGAGCGCGCGGCCCGTCTCGCGGGCATATTTTCTGTAGTCCAGTTTATAGATATCTTTTACGTTTTCTCCCTGAAGCCGCTTTGTCATTATGTAGTGGCCGCCTTCATGCCCGACGACAAACTCGCCTGACCGGGACAGAATAGGCTCGGCCACCCGGATTCCCTCACGACTCAATCGCTTCATAATTTGCGCGTTGCGTGCCAGGGCGTCCTTACCGCCTTTTTTCAGGACATAATCCCCCACCGCCCACGCGGAAGGGTGAATTTTCCTGACTTCCCCGTCAATGGCCCAAACGGAATTTATATCTATCATGGTATGACCTCTTTTGAAAATAGAATACATAAGGAGAACGTCTGCGAACGTCCTTTGTAGCATGCGGTATAAAGAGGGCCGTCAGGCTTCTGTCCAAACCGTGGACGTGGCATAAGGCCAAAAACCGATACTGTAATAAAACTGCTGAGACGACCCCACAAACGCCTGTTTAGCGCCCAGGTCCCGGCAACGGCGGCATGCTTCCAAAACCGCCGCCCGGCCAAGCCCCATTTTCCTGTAGGCGGGGTCTGTCGCCACAGGTTCCACAAGAGCGTTTTGTGAAGCGGCGTCCCGCCACATGCCGCAGTAGGAGACAAAATCTCCGTTTGGGGCCGCCACGGCTATTTTAAGGCTCAGGTTCAGGTTCGGGCGTTTGAATTCCCGCTCATAGATCAGCCGATCTTCATCGGAACACTGAAAAGGTCCCTCGCCGTTGGCTTCATGATTGAAGCCCTTCCACAAAACCTGGCCATATTTATAGTAATCCAGTTCTTCATCCATGCCGACAACGCGAAAGCCATCGGGAAGCGTGTACAAGAAATCAGCCGTGTCCAAAGACAGGACAGCGTCGCATTCCTTATTTTGCGACGGCCTGAATCCCAGACCGGCGGCAACCCGCTGCATATACCGATCGCTGTCCGCGATCACAAAACCGAACGCGCCCTCCTTATAAAGAGCCTTTTTTGCGTAAAGGAGCATTTCTCCTTTGAGATCTGAAAAACCGTCCAGTGTCATGACATAAGCGGACCCGAGCATGGTATCGTATGTCGCGAGGCCCACTACAACGCCGTCCTCTTCCCATAAGCCAATTTTCTCAAGGCCCGTCTCGTCAAGCATTGAATGTGTGATCATCCAGTCCCAGCGGCCAAAAGAATAGTTGTGGCTGTCCAGTTTGAGCAGAAAGTTCCGTACGGCATTGTAGTCCCGGCCGAATCGCGTATCGTTTTGATAGGTTCTAAAGTTAACAGACATACATATGTTCCTTTCTTCATCACGGGAAGCCCGTAACGCTCTGTCTTGTGACGGCGGGAATAAATGAACGGAATAAAGACAATTTAAATCCCGCCGCATTTGGCGAAAAGCACATAACGGCGTCCCGGTTGTTTTTGACTTTTGCTGCCGGTCTTATAACTGGGCTTTCTTTTTACAGCGAAGTATTGTTGTGTTTGGCCATTGCCGCGCGATCTTTATGCTGTTAAAGCCTGCTCTGCGCAGCAGCCCGATTTCCGCATGGGCCGTGAAGGGTATATCAAAATGATAAAAGCCGTCCTTTATACCGTTTTCCCGGCGCAGACGCTCGTTTTCACGCAATAAATCATACTGGCGTTCGGGCGTTTGGGCCGTGTAATCGCCCCATACGAAAAGGCCGCCGGGTCTTATGCTGTCATAGATTTTTGCATAAAGGCGCCCTTTTTCTTCCGCGCTGAAATGATGCAGCGAATAAGTGGAAAGTGCGTGATCATAACGCGCTGTGCCCAGATTTACATCAAAATAAGACGCTTGGATAACATCGATGCTTTGCGTGGGATATTTACCCATCATGCGTTCAAGCATGCCGGCTGAGAGATCGATGCCGGTAACGGCTGCGTCCGGGAAACGGCGGAACAAGCGGTTCAGCTCAAGGCCCGTGCCGCAACCCAGATCCAATACAGACGCGGCTGAAACGCCTTCAAAGCACATGTCGACCGCTTCGTAAAA
>JAITVU010000425.1 GCA_031285645.1 Oscillospiraceae bacterium
ATACGACAATGCCGATGTTTTCCGCAATCTTCTCATGGACGAGGGCAACCACGAACTCAGGAAGATGTTCACGGGCCTATTCGTCGATGAATTCTCTGCCGAGCTGCATAAAAAGCAGGCGGAAGGGCGTATGTTTCCGCTTCCCATCCCTATTCTTTCCGTCTTTGTCGCCGGAGGGATGGCGCATTTACTCATGTGGTGGATCAGCGGGGATTCCCCCTATACGAAGGAGGAGATGATCGGCCACCTGACGGATATTGCCCGCCGTGAGAAGGACCCGCGTTTTCTCCAGCCGGAATCATAAAAAACGATCCGTGATCCAAAGGCGCATGGAGGCAAGTACTATACCTTACAAATCCCCCGGCAAACCCTTTCCGGCGAAAACAATTGATTTTTTTACATAATTACGTTAATATAGGCTTTGGTAAGCTTAATCCAATATGAAGGAGTGTTAAAATAATGAAAATCGGATTTATCGGGCTCGGCATCATGGGAAAACCAATGGTTAAAAACCTGCTGAAAGCCGGACATGAGGTCATCGCCTACGACATCATCAAGGAAAATGTGGACGATGTCGTCGCGGCGGGCGCCAAAGCGGGCGCTTCGTCAAAGGCCATTGCGGAAGAGTGCACCACAATCATCACCATGCTCCCCAATTCGCCGCATGTTAAGACTGTCATCTGCGGGGAAAACGGCGTCCTCGAAGGCGCTAAAGCCGGTACCGCGATTATTGACATGTCATCTATCGCGCCGCTCGCTTCCCAGGAAATTGAGAAGGAATGCGCTAAAAAAGGCGTCAAAATGTTGGATGCCCCTGTTTCCGGCGGCGAGCCCAAAGCCATTGACGGTTCCCTCTCGATCATGGTCGGCGGCGATAAAGCCCTCTTCGACAGCGTCAAGGATCTCCTTCTGTGCATGGGCGCTTCCGCCGTTCACTGCGGCGCCATCGGCGCGGGCAACACCACCAAACTGGCCAATCAGGTTGTTGTGGCGCTGAATATCGCCGCTGTGGCCGAGGCTTTTACATTAGCCAGAAAAGCGGGTGTCGATCCCAATCTCGTCTTCGACGCCATCAAGGGCGGCCTGGCCGGCTCTACGGTTATGAACGCCAAGGCGCCAATGATGATCGGCGGCGATTTTAAACCCGGGTTTAAAATTGACCTGCATATCAAGGATCTCAGCAACGCGCTCGATACCGGCCATGGCGTGGGATCCCCCCTGCCCCTCACTGCCGCTGTCATGGAAATGATGCAGACTCTGCGCGCCGACGGTTTCGGTCAGGACGACCACAGCAGCCTCGCCAAATACTACGCAAAGCTTTCCGGCACCACGATCCAACCGTAACGCATTTATACCGGATCGCAAACCGGACTTAAACTCTGAATAACCGGCCATATCATATATAATTCCCCGCAGCCATCCTGCGGGGAATTATATATGGCATCGATTAGTTGCACCGTCAATTATCTTGAATCAGGTTAAAAACGCATCCACTATATCATTCAGATGTATAAAAAAGTGTGCGCCGGAAGGAACCACCATGCAAAACTTTATCAACATGGTCAACATACAGGCGGTATTATTTATCTATCTCGCCATCGGCGTTTTTGCGAGAAAAATGAAGATCATCGGCAGCGAGGCGCTTCAGAGCTTTATCAATTACATCATCAATATCGCGCTGCCCTGTATGATTTTTAATTCATTTGCATTGGACATGTCAAGGGAAAGGCTGCTGTCCGCCTTGTTTGTCCTGGCTGTTTCATTTGCCATCTGTCTCTTGTCGTGGATACTGGGCAAGCTTCTTTACCGGCGCGTACCGGATGATCAACGCGGCATCATGCAGTATGGCACACTGATCAGCAACGCCGGATTCGCGGGCCTGCCGCTGGTTGAAGGCGCTTTTGGACCCGAGGCCTTATTCTACGCCTCTGTTTTCCTCATTCCCTCCCGCATTTTCATGTGGTCAACCGGGATATCCCTTTTTACCACCGCATCCTTGCGGACCAAAATTAAGAGTGTATTACTTAATCCGGGTATCATCGCCGTCGTTCTGGGACTTTTTCAAATGATCCTGCAAGTTCCGCTCCACCCCATACTGTCAAAAGCGCTGCTCAATATCGGGAACTCGACGTCTTCGCTTTCAATCATTGTCGTGGGCGCGATCCTCGCGGAGGTTCCGATCAGGACGGTGCTGGAAAAAAACGTTTTGATTTTAAGTTTTGTGCGCCTTATATTGATACCCGGCATCGTGCTCATTGTACTCAAAGCGATGGGGACGCCCTTGCTGATTACAGCTTCCTGCGTTTTGCTCACAGGCATGCCCTGCGGCTCCACCACGGCGCTTTTAGCGCAGAAATACGGGGCGAATTACCAGTTCGCGTCCAAATGCGTCTTTGTCTCAACGGTGCTTTCACTGATTACAGCGCCTCTGCTGGCTTTATTTCTGTAAAAAGTGTATACTATTTACAATGTCTCGCCGCGGTCAGGCCGCATGCACACGCATTGCCGCCCTATCCGACAATGTCGATCAGACAGCTGCGCATCACGGCAAGCGCCGCCTTATGGTTTTCCACGCTTGTCCCTGCGCAGCATCCGGCATTGACGACGATACGCGCTTCGGGATATTGGGCGCGCAGAAACAGGGCGTTTGACACCACGCAAATATCCGTGCAGACGCCGCACAGCTCTATGGTCGATACATCTTCGCCGATCACGGCATCCCATATCAGCGACATGAATGCCGGTTTTTCAACGCACGGCGCGTTGCCGGTATCGAGTTCCGGTATAATGCGCCATCCCGGCGTACCCCGCATGCAGTGCGGCGGTATCTTTTCGGCCTCGACACCCGCGGCGCCGGGTTCATGCGTATCCATTGTAAAATAAACAGGCTCTCCGGCGCGTCTGTATGCCGCCAGTTTATCCTGAATGGCGGGTATGATCGCCTTCGCGGCCCCTGAGCCGAGGACACCGTGGACAAAATCATTCTGCATATCGATGATGACGAGTGCGCTTTTCATCGTTTTCCCCCTTAATGATTCAATGTTTTGATATGTTTTTACTTGTCTGGTACTTATGCCGACATTCGCAAGATAGTTGCGATCTCAATCGTCCTGCAAATACATGACGCGGCCGCTATGCGGCGGAACAGGAGGGTCCTATGAAAGTGCTTATTGTGGGTGGAGTCGCCGGTGGCGCATCCGCAGCGGCAAGACTGCGCAGGCTTGACGAGAAAGCCGAAATCATCATATTTGAGCGGGGTGAATTCATATCCTTTGCCAATTGCGGCTTGCCGTATCACATCGGCGGCGTCATCGAAAGCCGGTCCGACCTTGTTTTACAGACCCCGCAAAGCTTTAAAAGCCGCTTCAATATTGATGTGCGCACTTTTTCGCTCGTCACCGGCATCGACACGGACAAAAAGTGCGTATCCGTGAAAGACCTTAAATCGGGCGCTGTTTACACCGAATCCTACGACAGCCTGATTTTGTCGACGGGCGCCGAGCCCGTCCGCCCGCCCGTTCCGGGCGCGGATGGCGATAAGGTGTTTACCTTGCGTACAATACCGGACACATTGCGCATTAAGCAGTTCATCGCCGACTGCGCGCCCAAAAGCGCCGTCATTGTCGGCGGCGGCTATATCGGCGTTGAAATGGCCGAAAATCTGGCGTTTGCGGGCCTTGACGTCGCCATTGTGGAGCGGGCGGACCATCTGGTCGCGCCGCTTGATTATGATATCGCCGTTGATCTGCACCATTACATCCGATCCAAAGGCGTCAAGCTGGTTTTAAACAACGGGCTGGCTGAAATTAAAGAAGAGGGCGGCCAGCTTGCTGTTATGCTTGAGCATGGGCAGCTTGAGGCCGACTTTGTGATTATGGCTGTCGGCGTCAAGCCTGATACGGCTCTGGCCAGGGAGGCGGGGCTTGCCCTCAACGCGCGCGGCTGCATTCTGGTCGACGAGGCGTGCAAAACATCCCAGCCGGATATCTATGCCGTTGGGGATGCCGTCGAGGTCGTCGATTTTGTTTCCGGCCAAAAGAGCTTTGTGCCGCTCGCGGGTCCGGCCAACCGGCAGGGACGGATTGCCGCGGACGCTATTTGCGGCCTTAAAAGCCGTTACGGCGGCACACAGGGCTCGTCCATCCTCAAGGTTTTCGATATGACTGTGGCCTGCACGGGACTGAGTGAGGCGTCGGCGCGCAAAGCCGGTATCGACTGTGACAAGGTCTTCCTTTACGCCGGCTCCCACGCGGGCTATTACCCCGGCGCGACCAATATGTCCGTTAAAGTGCTGTTCGAGCGCGGGAGCGGCCGCCTGCTGGGCGCGCAGTTCGCGGGATACGACGGCGTCGATAAGCGCTGCGACGTGATGGCGACAGCCATCCGCCTTGGCGCGACCGCATACGATCTGACTGAACTGGAACTCTGCTATGCGCCGCCCTATTCCTCGGCCAAGGACCCCGTCAACATGGCAGGATTCGCCATTCAGAACGTCCTTGACGGCCTTGTTGACAGTTTTCATTGGCACGATGTGGACGACTTGCCGCGCGACGGCAGCGTCACGCTTCTGGATGTGCGCACGCCCGGTGAAACAGCGCGCGGCATGATTGACGGTTTTATCGCCATACCGCTGGACAACTTGCGGGCGCAACTGCATGAGCTGAATAAGGATAAGCCCATATATGTGCATTGTCAAAGCGGGCTCAGGAGCTATATCGCTTGCCGAATCCTTGTTGGCAACGGCTTCAAATGCTACAACCTGAGCGGCGGCTACAGGCTCTACAACAGCATAAAACGCGCACGCGAAATGGAGATTCAACATGGCTGATGAACAAAAATACGACAAAGCCCAGGCCGCAAAGCAATACAGAACGGATCATTTTGAACGCCAGGGCCGCGATCTGCAAAAGCAGGGATA
>JAITVU010000049.1 GCA_031285645.1 Oscillospiraceae bacterium
GAGATAGGGAAATACGCTGTCCTTGTATTTATAAAGCGCGCTGCGCGATATACCAACCATACGCGCGGCGCCCGACAGGCTTTGCGCCTTCCCCTGCGCCAAAAGGGCCTTCGCCTCGGCCACCTTCAAAAAAACCTCAGGCAATACCGTGGTTTCAACAAGAAAATACTTGTGTTTGTCAGGCATAGTCCACCTCACGAGTACGATTGTATTTCTGTAAGAAACACTATAGCATTCTATTAATAAAAGCACAAAAGCGGTATTCCGGGATATGTCCGCAATTAGTCAGTAAAAATGTCCAAAATTAAAAATCAGCTCGTAAACAAGCCCGTTATCGCCTGATTTCTTCATTTTTTGTATTAATAATCATTTTTTAATCGTGTAAAATAATATTTATATGTCAGCTGCACAATTTTATATGGATATTCATCTTAAAATTTCAGATCATGACTGTTAAACTCAGGTTGACAGTACAGATATACATGCCGTGAAACAGCCTGTTTGCTCTGCCTTGTCAAGCACTCCGCTTATGGCGTAATTTGAAAGCTTTACATTCAATTCCATATATAAGTTCTCATTTTAAATCCATTTGACTATAAAAAGTCATAGAAAGCCACGCGTCATTCATAGATATGAATAAGGCCACACCGCTTTTTCGCTATGCTCCGCCTGCAAGGCTGATATGCACCGGCAATATATTTGTATTTATCGGGCTTATACTCAGCGAACGTCAAAAATGGTTCATTTTTGAAGCAGTCGCGCTCACGCGCAAAATGTGGCCGCTAAGCGGCCTTCGCACTGTACATAGTGAACGCGCACGCCGGAGGCGTGCCGTCAGGCTTATGCCTGACGCTTCAAAAGCGGAACGGTTTTGAAGGTCGTTCACTGTATCAGGTGCCAATCCCTATAACGAGAATCAAAGAGTATACAACGACTACAGGATGGGTGAATTATGAAGAGAAGAGCTAAACTGGAATGGATGGCGATTTATATCGCGGCGGCGCTGCTTGTGCTTGCAATGGGCGGGCTTTTTCAGAAAACCGTGGTGGTAAACGCCGAGGAAAGCGAGCCGTATCCCAATCTTTACGCGCCTGTGTATGACGGGGATGTGAGCGCCCCCGAAGGCGTTATCTATCTGACCTTCGACGACGGCCCCAGTAAAAACACGGAGAAACTGCTCGACGTGTTGTGGGAAGAAAACGTGAAAGCCACTTTTTTTGTCACTGCTCAGGAAGAGGACACCGAATACCTTGACAAACTGCTCAGGCGTATTGTGGACGAGGGGCACGAGTTAGCCCTTCACAGTTATACGCATACTTTCCACAAAATATATAAAAGCGCGGATGCCTATATCGCGGATATCAACAAACTCAACGATCATATTCTTGAAGCCACCGGCTACCGCCCGTCCATTATACGGTTTCCGGGCGGCAGCCGTACTTCCAATTGTCCGAAAGAGATCATGAACGGCATTATAAAAGAAACGGAGCGCCGTGGCTATGTCTTTTTTGACTGGGATGTCGTCAGCGGGGACGACACAAGCACTGTATTTCCCGCCGAGCAGCTGGCAAATACAATGGTGAAGGGCTGCACTTATCCAAAAAGCACCGTGATTCTCGCCCATGACAGCAGCGCGCCCAAAACGACGCCGGAAGCGATCCGCATCACCATCGAGGCGCTGCGGGAACAAGGTTATACATTCAGCGTATTAAGCCCCGGTGTTAAGCCCGTACATATTCACTAAAGCAGCAATAAAAAGAGCGGTAAGCCGCTCTTTTTATCGTTAGCGCTTAATAAAGAGGCAAATTCGAAAAACAGCGTCTTGCCACCGGGAAAGATTTATAGTGTTTAAGGATTATACAAGACGCAGGGCCCTTCAACCACTGATTTGCTTGAGATCAGCATTTACACGTGATTTGCATATGTGCGTTTTAGTCAATCAAAGCGCTGCGTCCCGAATGCCACGCCTCGCGGCAGGATTGTTCCAGGTCCGCCCATGTGATATCGTGTGTCAGATAGTTTTGGATACCGTCGGCCACTGTATTCCCGCCCCATTCGAGCGGAAATTCATTTTGCAGTTGCGGCCGCATTTTCCCGGCATCTATATATCCCAGAAGCTGGTTGTGAAGCGGTACGCCGGTATCGCGCGCCGTTTCCCGGTATGGCGACAAAACGCCAAGCTGTCCGGCAAGCGCAGCGGCACCCTCGTCCGAACAATAAAGCCAGGTCAGGAACCGCTTCGCCTCTGTCTGCGTCTCTGTTGACGATGTGCTGTTGACGGCCCAGTATGCCGGCGCTCCGGCAAAAACAGCGCTTTCAGGCACATCGTTTTGCACAATCGGCACGGGCAGCAGCCGCAAATCGTCCTTTATTTCAGGATTGGCGGCCGTAATGCGCGTATAAGCGCTGACATTCTGAAAGATGACGGCAATCCGCTGCGTCGCCATGCCGTTCTCCAACTGCTTGTACTGAGTCGTTTCATTAAGCTGTTCCCATTTGGTGCAGGATGAATAAAGCGCCATGATCCGGATGAACTCCTCGGCATGCTCCATTTGCGGCATGTCGACATAGTTTGCCAGCGCCGCTTCGTTGGGCGTTTCGAAGGCACCCGCAAGCAGCATGTTTGAAATCGTGTCGCCAAGCCAGGCTTTGTCCTGCGCCGAAAATTCGGTGACAGCCTCCAGATTCGGGAAATCTTCCGCAAGCTCACCTTCATTGATCTTTTCCTGCAGTTCTATGAAAATTTCTTCGAGTGCCTCAAGCGTGATGATGTTGCCCAGATAAATATTTGCCTTCTCAAATATAGCTCTGTTGACAATCAGACCGGCGCCGTCAAGGGCATAGGGGACGCCATAGAGTGAGGAAGCGCCGAGCGACATGGCGTCAAGCGTTCCAGGTACGGCATCCCACACCCAGGACATATCCGAGATGTTCTGGGTATATCCCTGCATGTCAAGCAAATCCTGATGGCCGAAAAGATGGAAAATATCAACCCTTTCGCCGGAAAGAATGCGGGATCGCAAGGCAATTCTGTAATCAGACGGGTTGGCCACTGTCTGGATGCTCAGGCGTATGTTGGCGGATGAGGGTTCATAAAGATCGGCCGCCTGTTGTAGGTTTTGGCCGATTTCACCGCGCGACTGCAAAATACTGATAATCTCGACCTCCCCTGTCAGACCGATGGGGTAGGCGTCCGCAGGCAAAACGCTTTCAGCGCCGCCGGTTTCAACGTTACAGGCATACAGGGATAACGACGTGTAAATCATGGTCACGAACAGCGATATAACTCTGAGCACATAACTCGGCATAATTTCTCCTAATGCAGCTTTAGCCGGCCGCCAGCGGTATGGTTACAGCAAAGTGGGCTCGACAGCCCTATACCAAGGATTTTGGTTAAGCGGCTTCGTACACAATTGGTCATATTATATACCAAATTATGGTACAGCCAACTGTTCGTTATTCAGATTCTTTACAACATATCGCCATTGTACCAAAAAACCGACTGGTTCTATCGTATCGGGCAATCCCGCCTGTCCGTCTTTTCCTGCCCGTTTCAGATATATAGCCATATAGGTTTAAAACCGGTCCGGTTTTAAACCTATATGGCTATATACAATCATAATCAGGCGGCTTATAAACAGCCTGTTCTAATCCGCCTGATCATACTATAATACCTTCTTGTTCGGCTTGCGCTTAATGGCCAGCAAAGCCGGTAAATCATCGAGCACCCCCGCATCCGGCAATTGATACATGATCCATTTGCCGTCATGATAGGTCGTGGCCTCGTTGTAACGCGCCACAGTCGCGGATGAGAA
>JAITVU010000053.1 GCA_031285645.1 Oscillospiraceae bacterium
TGAAAAATCGGCGTAGATTTGCCACTCGCTATGACAAACTGGCTGTTTCCTTCTTTGCTGTCGTTATGCTTGCCGCCATTCTTGTTTGGTTATCTTGATGGTTTCAAAACACGCTCTAATCTGCTTATACAAAGCTGAAAGGATTGAATCAGGATTGAACAGTAGCGATTCCTATGAAAAAATCGTCAAAGGCGAAGGGGACGATTCCCGTCTTGTAGACTGGCGGGCGCTGCGCGAATACAGTAAGGCGCTGTTTCTGTCGCAGGGCATGCCGGATGAGGACGCGGCGACCGTAGCCGACTGCCTTGTGGACGCCGAACTGTGCGGCGTTCCCTCTCATGGCGTCAGCCGCCTGACCATCTACCTCAAGCGCCTGGAATGCGGCGTTGTGAGCAAGACATTCACGCCAACCATCGAAAAGGAATATCCGTCGAGCGTATTGCTCAACGCCAACAACGCAAACGGCATGGTTGTGGGCAAATACGCCATGGAGCTGGCATGCCGTAAGGCCGCGGAGAGCGGCAGCTGTTTTGTCTTTGTCAATCATTCCAATCACCTGGGCATGATGGGGTACTATCCCCGGCTGGCCGCGGCCAGGGGTATGGTCGGCTTCGTCACCACCAGCGCCAACCCCGGCATCGCGCCGTTTGGCAGCAGCAAGCCCTTTCTCGGCACAAGCCCCATTGCGATCGCGGCGCCCGGCAAAAATGATCCCGTGGTGCTGGACATGGCCCCCAGTGTGGTGGCGATGGGCAAAGTCATGCTGTCCATGAAGCTTGGGGTCGATATCCCGGAAGGCTGGGCCATGGACGAGAACGGCAAGCCCACCACGGACGCCAAGGCGGCCTCCAAGGGGTCGGTGCTTCCCATCGGCGGGCCTAAGGGATCGGGCCTGTCGCTCTTTTCGCAGATTCTCGGCGGTATCGTGAGCGGCGCCCAATACGGCCCCCATGTGAACACATTGTATTATGACTTTGAGAATCCCCAGGGCATGGGGCATATGTTCGCCGCGATCGATATCTCGAAAATTATTGACCTTGACACCTTCAAGGACGGGATTGAACGGCTCACCGGCGAAATCAAAGGCCTGCCGCGTGTTGAGGGCGTCGATGAGATTTTCCTGCCCGGGGAGATTGAAATGCGCCGGCGCCGGCAGCGCGAAACCGAGGGCATTCATATCACAGGGGTTGTCTACCGCGAGCTTACGGATCTCGGCAAACGCTACGACGTCCCTTTTACACTGTAGGATATACACGCTGAAAAGAAAGAGGGTTAAATGATGATCGGCCACAACACATTTAAAAAGAAACTCGCGTCGGGACGGCCCGTATTGGGCGTGCAGCTGCGCAGCCGTTCGACGATGATCGCCGAGCTCTACGCCATGTGCGGTTTTGACTTCATCTTTATAGAAAACGAACATTTCACTTACAATATGGAGACGATATCGACCGTCATTCAGGTCTGCGACGGCGCGGGCATCGATTCGATTGTCCGCATTCCCAAAAATGACCAGGGAACAATCCTCCAGCTGCTTGACGCGGGCGCCTCGGGCCTCTTTATCCCGCATGTGGATACACAGGCCGATGCCGACGCCGTCGTCGACGCCGGGAAATACCCGCCGATCGGCGACAGGGGCTTCAGCGACGGGGCCAGATCCGCCCTGTACGGCATGTTCGACGGGGCCACCCATTTTGAAAACAGCAACAGGGACACGGCGCTGGTGCCCTTCATCGAGAGCAAAAGCGCCGTTGAAAACCTCGAGGCCATCATGACCAGCGGCATTGACGCCGTGCATATCGGGCCCGGCGACCTCGCGAAATCCTATGGGATTGATCCCGCGTCGGCGGAAAACGAAAAAATCATCAGGCATATCATCGCGGTCGGCAAAAAAACGAACATCCCGGTGGGCATGCCCGCCCGCTCCATGCAGAAAGCTTTTTACTGGATCGACGCGGGCTGCGCCTTCATCTCCCTTTCCTCGGACCTGAACATCCTTCAGGACGCCTGCCTCGGCTTTGTCAGGGAATTCAACGAAAGATACCCGTTATAAGTTGTATGGAATTCACCGTAAAGGAACCTGTGGGACGTTATGATTGATATCGCGAATCAGGACATATTGCGCCGTTATTTAAAGGATAAACAGGTCTTCGACACTCCGGAAGATTTATATATCCGGTTTTTCCCCGGCGGTGTTTCCGGTACCGTCGCCTTCGCGTCGGGCGGGGAAAAGAGCGTCGTGATCAAGCAGGCCCTGCCGTTTTTAAAGGTCGCGGCGCGCTGGGCGTGTGATCCGCGCCGGATGCTGATTGAGCACCGGGCGCTTGAGGTCTATGCGCGCCTGGTCCCTCAAAGCGTGCCGCTGCCGATCTTTTTCGACGAGGAAAACTACATTATGGTCAGGCAGGCCGCCCCTGAAAGCTGCCGTATGTGGAAGGAGCAGCTGCTCGGCGGACTGTTGGATTTCCGTGTCGCAAAGCAAGCGGCTCTAGCGATTGCGGCCGTGCACAACGGGACCGCGGGCGACGCGGCCGTGCGGGAAACCTTCCTTGACGACAGCGTCTTCTACAGTTTGCGCATCAACCCTTACATCGAAACCGCGGTGGACAAACACCCGCGCCTGGCGCGGAAGGCCGAAGAAGTAATCGCCGTTTTGATGCATGAGAAAATCGCGCTGGTCCACGGCGACTACAGCCCGAAAAATATCCTTGTTGGCGATGCAACCGGCAGCGACAGTGCGGACGGCGGCGACATTTTTATACTGGACATGGAAGTCGCGCATTATGGGCATCCCGCATTTGATCTCGCCTTTTTCTCCAACCACTTTTTTCTGAAATCCATCAAAAACAGGATGTGGAAAGACGCGTACCTGAACATGCTCCGGTATATGCTGGATCGTTATTTTTCCGGCGTGCGGTTTATGGATAAGCGCGCGTTGGAACGGGATACGGTCAGGACGCTCGGTTTTTTGCTTCTCGCGCGCGTGGACGGGAAGTCGCCGGCGGAATATATAACCGAAGACGCCGATAAAGACCTTGTCCGGTCCCTCGCATTTGCGATACTGGATGAAGACAGGGGCGATTTTGCCGGCGTTATAGAAACAGCCAAGCGGAAGCTGGCCGATTAGTTTCTGTGTCCGCCGGGCAGATGCCCAATGAGTTTAAGGGGGAAAATCAATGCCGACATACTCCATAAAGACGGTAAAAGCCCGTCAGGTATATGATTCAAGAAGCAATCCGACCGTCGAGGTCGATATAACGCTGGAAGACGGCTCCTTCGGGCGGGGTATTGTGCCGTCCGGCGCGTCCACAGGCCAGTTTGAGGCGCTTGAGCTGCGCGACGGCGGCCAAACCCTCGGCGGGAGAGGCGTCAAAAAGGCGGTGGAGAACGTCAACGCCGTCATCGCGCCGAAGCTGGTTGGCATGGACGCCCGCGACCAGGCGGCGATTGACGGGGTGATGATCGCGCTTGACGGTACTGAAAACAAATCGGCGCTGGGCGCCAACGCGATTCTCGGCTGTTCCATGGCGGCGTGCCGCGCCGGTGCGGATCACGATAAAATGCCGCTCTACCGCTACCTTGGCGGCGCTGCGGCCCGCACACTGCCGGTACCGATGGTGCAGATCATCGGCGGCGGCGCGCATGCCGACAACGCCATCGATATCCAGGATTTTCTCGTGATCCCGCTGAGCGCCAAAACTTTCAGCGCCGGGTACTAGATGGTTGTTAACGTCTACAACGCGGCGCGGGCGCTTTTTAAGGAACAGGGCAAGCCGCTCTCAGCCGCCGAGGAAGGCGGGCTTTGGCCGACGGGTTTTCGTACCAACGAAGAGGGCCTTGCCCTGCTCACCGAAAGCATCCGGCGCGCCGGGTACGCGCCCGGTAAAGACCTTGCCATCGCGCTTGACATCGCGTCAAGCGAGTTTTACGACGCGGCTGCGGGAAGTTACAGGTTCAACCTCGAAGACCGCACAATGACAAGGGAACAATTTGCCGGCCTGCTGTGCGGCTGGGTGGACAAATATCCCATTATCTCGATTGAGGACGGCGCCAGCGAGCTTGACTGGGACGGCACAAAGCTGCTGACTGACCGCCTGGGCAGAAAAGTGCAGCTGATTGGCGACGATCTGTTCACAACGAATATTAAGCGCATCCGCAAAGGCGTTCAAAATCACTGCGCCAACGCCGTGCTGATTAAACCCAATCAGATCGGCACCATCACCGAAACCATTGAGGCGGTGCGGTATACGCAAAACAGGGGCTATCTCCCTGTTATCTCGGCCCGCAGCGGCGAAACCGAAGACGACATCATCGTGCACCTCGCCATCGCGACTAACGCGGGGCAGCTCAAGGTGGGGTCGGTGACGCGCAGCGAGCGCACTGTCAAGTGGAACGAGGTCATACGCATTGAGGAAGCCCTCGGCGCGTCGGCTTACTATCCCGGCGCGCGCCTGTTTACCGACGCGGGTATTGGATCAAACTGAATCCCGGCTTGCCTTATATCAAAAGTAAAAAATAACCGGAATGTTATTTTTACTTTCTGCCGAATGCGGCGGGAATTTCGATGTCTTTCTATTCCGCTTATTTTTTCACGCCGCTATAATAACGCTTTGAATCATCTTTCTCCTTTTCTATTTGACGTTGAAATAAATCGCTCTCAATTTGTATT
>JAITVU010000098.1 GCA_031285645.1 Oscillospiraceae bacterium
CATAATAAAATCCCCCATATTCTTAATATAGAATATGGGGGTGCGTGATCATATCTGAAAAATAAGACACATCCTGCGGGAGACCGATTCGCAATCGCCGGGCGGACGCTTGGGAAAGGCGCGATCACAGGCCTTTATCAGCGGCGGCGTTTTTATAAGCCGGGGTCAACTCCGCCATGTATCTTTTGGGGGTACGGCCGAACTGCGTTTTAAAACGCCTGTAAAAAGTGCTTTTGTTGTCTATGCCAATCTTAGCCATAATGGCGTTGATGCTCTCGTTTGTGGTCTCTATAAGCTCGGCGGCTTTTCTTATTCTGTATTCCATCAGGTAATCGGAAATGGAGCAGCCGTATACGCTTTTGAAGGAGTCATTCAGGTAATGGGGAGACGTCTTTGTCATGTCCGCGATACCGGCCAGGCTCAGTCCGACATCGGCATACTGAGCGGTGATGATGGATTTGGCCGCTTCTATGGCGATTCTGTTCTTCGACATGACAGCGCCGGTGGGACGGCAGCTTTTAATCACATCCAGCAGGAAAGATTCCAAATCGTCTATGGTCTCAAATTTCAGGGGATTGATTTCAAACATATCAATCCTGTCCGACATCCTTTCCTGCTGAATCTCATTGAGGGTGAGCCTGATGTTGTTGCACAAATTAACCAGCGAGATCATCATATTGTTGTAATTGGTTTTTTTAAGCTTCTCGATGATGCGGTGCAGGTATTTCGCGACGACGTCCGCTTTGTTCTCACGAACTCCGGCCAGCAGGTTCTGTTCGTCGCCCGCCGGGTAGTTGAGGACCGAATTGCCCTCAAGGGAAGCGATCAGGCCGGGCGTAATGGTGACGCTGTTCCCGAAAATATAACTGTACTGCAACCGGTTCTGCAAGTCAAAATATGTTTGGGATATGCGGCTGAACTCCGTAACGGGGTCACTGACAATTGATGAAAAGGAGAAGGCGTCGGGTTCGTGGCGGCGCATATCGTCAATGGCCGCCAACAACGCGGCCCTGTCCGTCTCCCACGAAAGATGGCCATGTGTGTTGACGAGCGCTACAACCGACCCGTTTTCGAGGTCGACAATATCGTTGACATAGTTTTTGCCCAAATACTC
Source organism: Oscillospiraceae bacterium (assembly GCA_031285645.1). GTDB lineage: Bacteria > Bacillota > Clostridia > Oscillospirales > Ruminococcaceae > WRAV01. The sequence continues at coordinate 1,115 of JAITVU010000098.1, forward strand.
GCCAAGCGCGTTTCTGAGCCAGCCGCGCGACCTGTCAGCCCCGCTTTCCCCTTTGGAACCGGCGCCCGCTTTCAGGATGATCAGCACGATATCCCGCCTCATATCGATGTTGAAAAAGCCGGACTCGGCTATGTCGTTAATTTCCGCCACACTCACCGAACTGCTGTTGATCAAAAGCTGGGACAGATAATACTTATATTTGAGGTGATCTTTTTCACCGATTTCATTTTTAAGCAGCAGAATCTCGTTCGCGCTGTTGAAGCAGGAGTCTTTGAGAAATCCCAATTCATCAAAATACCGGCGGTCCTTGGAAGAAGCGCCCAAATAGAGCCCGACACTCTGGACAAGCCTGTCAAACGGCGCATAAATACGTCTGGCCATAATCACCGCGAAGAAAAGCGTCATAATAACGATCAGACCGGAAATCATGATAATCATCCGTCTGAGATGATCCACATCCTCATATACGCTTGCATAGGATTCAATCCTGTACAGAATAAAATCCTCCTGCTCCATGCTGATATAAGACAGCATGTAACGTTCTCCGCCAAGGCGGCAGGGAATCATATCCGCATGGCGGCCCTGTTTGATCATGTCCATAATTGTGCTGTAATAGATCGCCTTAACATCATCCAGGTAATCGTAAGGGATGGCGGGATTGTAGCTGACAAATTCGCGATCGGCAGTCATAAGCAAAAACCAATCCTGTTTTGCCGTGTTCAGGTCATACAGATTATCCAAAAGCCACTCCGGCTGCATATTGACGATCACAGCGTTCGCGAACCGGCTTTCGGCATCCATATCTTCATAGTAAAAATAGGACAGGACATCTTCAAAAACGACCGTATCCAAATCGTTTGACCTGATTTTTCTCAGAACCGGCTTGAGTTTTGTTACAGGCGCGTACTTAATAATGGTGTTTTCAAAATAAATATCAATCACGGCCGATTCCCGGTCGGCATAAGCGCCGTAGCACCGTTTGCCCACGCCGTCATAAATATAGACGGAGTGAATATAGGGCGCAAAACTCGCCATGTCGCTTGAAATCAGCCGGAGATTCTCCTGCTGCAACGCCCAGCTGTCTTCAGTTTTCGCCGATTGCATGATATTGGCGGCGGCACGGCTGGAATAAACTTTTGTGCAATAATTGGTCAGCAGGCCGTGAATAAATTCAAAATTCCTCTCAACCTGAGCCAGCATCTGCATGTCCGATTTATATTTATTTTTAACCGCGGTATTGCTCACGTAAGAATAATACGCGACCGACGCGATTATATCCACAATAATAAGCGTCGCGACAGAGATACAGAAAATTTGCTTGAAATATCGGTGGCCGTGTATTTTCTTCAGGGCAGCAAAACGATTCATATGACCCTCCATTGAAAAGGAACACACTTGTCATTTGCACATAAGTGTCCGCCATCCTCAAAACAAACAGTAATAACCTCTGTTTGTCCGGTGTAGTGAACACCTTCAAAACCGTTCCGGTCTTGAAGCGTCAGGCATACGCCTGACGGCACGCTGGAGGAGCGCGCGTTCACTATGTGCGGTGCGAAAGCCGCTTAGCGGCCCCATTCGCGCTCACGCGCAACTGCTTCAAAAACGGTCCGTTTTCGAAGTTCGCTGAGTATAATATAGGCACTACCACTATAATGGAACAATATGGTTTCGTCAAGTTTTCCCTGCCGCAT
>JAITVU010000136.1 GCA_031285645.1 Oscillospiraceae bacterium
AATCCCGGGGACACAATTGTGAGAATTTCGGCCGATAACCCCGTGATCGTCTGGTTTTTTGACCCTGAGCACGAGTATCTGACCAAAACGGATTTTTTAAATGAACCTCTTTTTGTATCGATGTGGGAAGAGGAAAGGCAAATTATCTCCGATCTTGAAATTGATACCTTTGTACCCATCAGGCGGTATGGAAAAACAGTCGGCCTCGTCCTTTTGACACCCAAGAAAAACAACCTGGCCTATACGCCGGGGGATATGAACCTGCTGTTATCGCTGGCCAGCATGGCGGCGATTGCCATGGATAACGCCGATATGCATACAGAGTCGGACCGGAAGGAGCGTCTTGACAGTCTGACGGGGCTCGGCAACCACGCGTCGTTCAGGCGCGCGCTGGCCGATAAAGCGCATGATCCGCTCTGCGTTCCATTATCCCTGGCTCTCATTGATATGGATATGTTCAAGCTGTACAATGATATTTACGGGCACGCCAAGGGCGACGCCATCCTTAAGCGGGTGGCGAACGCGATTACAACGGCACTCGGCGACCGTGATGAGGCCTTTCGCTACGGTGGAGAAGAGTTTTCCGTGATTCTGCCCGGGACAGATGCCAAAGAAGCCTATGAACTGACCGAGAAAATTCGGCTTAGCGTGCGGGATATCTTTACAGGCGACGTTTCGCAACGGATTTTATCGGCGAGCATCGGCATATGCACATACCCGACCGGCGCGCCCGATATGGAGGAACTGCTTAAAAGGACCGACTTTGCCCTATATGCCTCTAAAGCCAGCGGAAAAAACCGCACGGTGGTGTATAGTCCGGGCGTCGCCGAAATGACGGGCGGTGAAATGGCGCATTATGGTGAGCAGTCATCGTATACGACCACAATCTATGCGCTGACAGCCGCCATAGACGCAAAAGATCACTTTACGTTTGGGCACTCGCAGAATGTCGCCGAGCTGGTGACTGTGCTGGGCGCCAAACTGGGCATGGACAAAGCGTATATAGAAGTTCTCAGGGAAGCGGCTTTGCTGCATGATGTCGGAAAAATCGGCATTCCCGAGGCGATCCTCGCTAAGACGTCCCGCCTTACGGACAGAGAAAACGCCCTGATGAAAAAGCATGTGGAGATATCAGTCGAGATCATCAAGCATCTGCCGTCTCTAAAGTATGTTGTTCCGGCGGTTATCGGACATCATGAGCGCTGGGATGGCGGCGGTTACCCGCAGGGGCTCAAGGGAGAGGATATACCGGAAATGGCCCGCTGCCTTGCTGTGGCCGATTCTTTTGACGCGATGACCTCGGTGAGGCCGTATAAGGACGCGATGAGTGTGGACTATGCTTTAAGTCAGATTGAAGCGGGGATGGGCACCCAATTCGACCCCCGTATTGCGGGCGCGTTTGTCTCGCTTGTGCGTAGCGGCGAGATTGTGGTTGAGAAAAGGAACGGTGTGATACCTTCTTCCCGCAGCGCGCTGTTGTCGATAGTGGATTCGATTTAAAACAGTTACACTGTTTTAAATCAGCGGGCGCAGCCCGCATCCGCGCTATGCGCGGGAATCCATTATAAACGGCGTTTCGGCCGCCTGTACAGGCGGTTACATGTGGCGTATGCCACATGTTTAAAACAGTCGGCGGGACTGTTTTAAACCGGAACTATAGCAAAAGTAAAATACGTGTCATAAAAGCATTGTACTAGGCCTGTTCCGCCCCGCTGCGTGCAGTAGGGCCGGAACAGGCCTAATACGAGACACTAATAAAAGAATGCCAATCATTTTTCGCTCAGGACGCGTTCTTATTCAAAAACATATCGCTTATATTCTTTGGCTTGTTAATGAAACGAAAGGGTATAATTTCCAGCCTCTTGGGACGGTTTCTTACCCTGGTCAGCAGAGACGGCCTTTTCGCCTCCGCGTGTTCCATGAATAGTAGTATTGATACCCTGTCGCTCGCGGCAGGGAATTTCATTCAGTGTTTAGTATTGAAACGGAGGATGCCTATGCGCGGCGCCATCTTGCTGGATGACAGGCTCAAGGCGGCGTATGAGATGGTGCGCCCCGGCGCCGTCGTCGCTGATATCGGCACGGACCACGCTAACCTGATCTGCGCGCTGGCCCGGTCGGGCAGATGTCCGCGCGGGTACGCCTGCGACGTCAATGCGGCGCCCCTTGCCCGCGCGGCCCAAAACATCGCGGCTCAGGGACTCTCCGACAGGATTACAACGGTTCTGGGCGATGGCCTTACAGGGCTTGACAGCAGGGATGTGACGGATATTCTCATTTTAGGCATGGGCGGGGAGTTGATCGGGGAGATTATCGGTGCCGTGCCCTGGAGCCGGGACGCACGTCTGCGTTTTATTGTGCAGCCCATGACGAAGGCTGAACGCCTGCGCCAAAGCCTTTACCGGGAAGGCTTTGAAATAGAGCGGGAAACGGCCGCGGCCTCAGGCCGGTTTATCTACAGTGTCATGCAGTGCGCCTACACCGGCATAAAGCGCGAAATAGACGCGTTGTTTGCATGGACAGGCCTTCTGTGGTACAATAATGACGCTGTTTCGCGCGCGTACCTGGCGCGCGTGGCGGCCCGGCTCCGCAAGAAAGCGGATGGTCTTTCGGCGTCCGGGAGCAGAACGGACGAAGCGAAAATTTATCACGATTTATCACATTGCATTAATGAACACAGTTCAAAATAAACATATATTGAATCAGGTTTACCGGAAGCAGGGGGCATACACGGTCATGTATAAAGTCGGGGATTTTTACGGCGCTTTGGATCAGTTCGCGCCTTTTTATACCGCCGAGGATTGGGATAATGTGGGGATGCTGGCGGGCGATATGGACGCGCCGGTTACACGCGCCCTGTGCGCGCTCGACGCGACCGACGCTGTTATAGACGAAGCCGCGGCATGCGGCGCAAACCTAATCGTCACGCATCATCCGGTTATATTCCCTTCTGTAAAAAACATCGCAGCCCCAAGCGCCGTCTGGCGGATCATCCGCGAAAACATGTCGGTTATCTGCGCGCATACGAATCTCGACATGGCCGCCGGAGGCGTCAACGATACTCTGGCTGATTTGCTAAAACTTGAAAATCAACGGCCGATGGCGGTGACGGCGCGGCGGCCCTATAAAAAAATCGTTATATTTGTGCCGGAGCAGGCCGCGCAAGCCGTTCGCGACGCGATGTTTGCGTCCGGGGCCGGGTTATATAACGGAAGCTTGTACGCGGATTGCTCTTTTGAAAGTCCCGGAACCGGGCGATTCCGCCCGCTGGACGGGGCAAGGCCCAGCACAGGCGCTGTCGGGCGCGCGGAAGCCGTGCCGGAAATCCGCCTAGAGATGCTGGCGGACCCCGACAGGCTGGATTATATTCTGGCTGCCGCAAAACAGGTGCATCCCTATGAGGCGCCCGCCATCGATGTTTTTGAGGCGTTCGGCGCTTGCAAAGAAACGGCGCTCGGCGTGGTGGGTGAATTGCCCGCCGCCATGGAGCCCGGGGATTTTGCCCGTTTTGTCAGGGATAAACTGGCGCTTGACGGCCTTAAATACGTGGACGGTGGCCGTGATATCAAAACGGTGGCCGTGTGCGGCGGGGGCGGGACGGATTATTTCAGCGATGCCGTGAAGGCCGGGGCCGACGCCTATGTGACGGGGGAGAGCAAGCATCACATCCTCCTTGAGGCG
>JAITVU010000185.1 GCA_031285645.1 Oscillospiraceae bacterium
CGCTGCCCTCCACCCTTTGGAACGTGGCGTAGTTCTCCTCGTCGAGCTCAAAGCTTAAGCTGCCGGAGCCGCTTGCCTGAAAAGCTGTGTCAAGCGCTTCCTTCAAGCCCGCATAACGCGTATCCTGCGTGGCCAGCTCCTTATAATTTACGCCAATCAGCGTGTTGTCCGGATGGGTGATGATCATCCCTTCATTGTCCACAAGGAAACTATAACCGGTTGTCCCGAATTTTGCGTTGTCAACCATCTCATCGACAAAATTCAAATCAAAGTCGATGGCGATAATCGCAGACGGTGCGTTTGGCGCGATGGCCGGCGTGGCAATCGTGATGGTCAGCCGTCCTGTCACAACATCCTTAGAGGGGCCAAAAACCACCGTTTTGCCCGCAAGCGCTTCGGGAAGGTAAGGGCGGGCGCTGATGTCCGCGACGCCGACCGGAACAGTTGTGCCGTCCTCGTAAGCAATAAAGATGTTTTTGCCGTCTGCGCCAAAAATACCGATATTGCCGATGTTTGTTGTGGCGGCATGCCGCTGAAGGAGGCGGACCTTTTCCTCGTCGGTGGCGTCGGGATCAAAAAAACCGGCCTCGCGCGCGATGGCCTCGACTTCCGTGGTATAGCGCCCGATCGTCTGCGTGAGCGCCTGGGCGTACGCGGAGTTGACAATGTCGGATTGACGGTCCATGGACTCGTTCGCGCTTTTCAGGGATGTCGTCGCGGAAAAAGCGCCTGTGACGACAAGCCCCAGCAGCACGGGAATAATCACGATCAAAATGATGCGGAGTTTGATCTTCAATTTAAATGCCTCCAGTTATATATACATAACGTACCTTATTAGTATATATCGGCAGCGGAATAAGAAACTTGACAGTTTCAGGTAATGGGTCATATCTTTACAGTATAATTCTGATTCATAATGAAACTCACCGGGGCAAGCCCCGGTGTATCAAGGTTACGATACCGCCCTGCGGGGCGAGCGGGAATAAGGAACCGCCCCGGGGGGCGGGGTATTAAACCGCTCGTTTCATAATGACCAAATGGGCATTCGCTTTGTTATGCTTCTTTGCGCGCCGGTCTTAAGTTGATTTCACTATAGAAAGACAAACATCTTTAAAATGCGTGCGTTAAGTCATTCCGTTTTTCTTTTTATTTCTTTTCCGCCATTCCGAACCGGTCCAGATCGCGGCCGGAATGATTATGGTAAAAGGGATAACGTAAAACCGATAGGCATCAACAAACAATATCAATTCCTTCATATTGGAAAACGATGCGACGCAAACAGCGACTGAGAGCAGGCTTACGGGCACAATGAGTTTTTTGATATCCGCCATACGCAGCAGTTTGGCAACACCCATCGCCGACGCCCGGATACAGATGGACACCTTCGTTATGCCGATCAGGATCAGATTAAGCGATACGATGCTCTCAATATGCTCGACAAATGCGCTGGGACTGACGATTCGCGCGGTGACATAAGTGGGGAACACCGTCGTCGCCGCCATCTCCCTGCCCAACACCGTCGCGTTGCGCATAACGACGCTCAGCAACATGACCGCCGAATAACCGATACCGAACGCGTATGCCTTGTAGGGTCTGGCTTTCTCTTCGGCAGATCCAAAGGCAACCAGGGCCAGGACTGTTTCGGCAAAGGCGATGGCGCCAAATGAAAATCCGGTGGACAGGATCTCGGGCAGGCCGTGCTCCATGACCGGTTTCAGGTTGGAAAAATTTACGGACGGGAGCGAAAGCAGCAATGTGACGAAAAGGTTTCCTGATACGATGATCAAGATGATCACCGACCATCTCCCCATAACATTAAAGTTCGTGCCGGCCAGAAATCCGCCGACGGCAATCATGCCCATGATAATAAAGACCTTCGGGGTATTTTCGAGTGAGATGGTCACGACGAACTCCGTAAAGTTCTGCGTGACCAAAGCGCTGATATGAAGGGCAAACCAGGACAGCAGCGCCGTTATAATGCTTCCCGCCGCATTGCCGAGGTTTTGGCACGCCATCTCATAGAGATTCAAGCCCGGATTCAGTTTCGCGATTCTCGCGTACATCAGCACAAGAGGAACCGCGAAAACCGTTGCCGCGATCACGGCCAGCCACATATCCTGGCCTATTTTGCCCGATCCCGTCATCAACAGGCTGGATATGCTCGACAGGGCGATTAAACATCCTATGTTGCGTGAGGAAATAGCGGTATTCTGCATGTTTTTGAGTTTTCCTTTATATTCAGGCCAATGAGAGCGCCCTTGCGATATCCATAACGATTTGTGAGGGACCGACCAGTTTTACGCCTAAGCTGTGCAATACGAGAACGGAAAAGCTGATAATCAGGCTGACTGTGTAAAACCAGGCCAGCTTTTTCTCCCCGCCGCGCAGGGCGGCGTAAAAATGCGTCGGCAACAAGACCGCGAACATCGCGACTATAATGATTGTTGTGGCCATTTCTCATCACGCCCCTTTTTCAGGATATCAATCCCGTATTGGTTATGTTTGACGTTACTTTGATCTCGACGGCCGCCTCTTGGAACAGGGTTTCCCACTGGTCCTCGAGTGAGGCCCACAGCCCGCAATGGTCCATATACAATTTGTTTCCAAACCCGAAGCAGTCAAAACCCGGGCTTTCCTGCGCGCGTTGAATAATTTCGGCGATGCGGTTTTTAATATGAGCCTCAGCCTGGGATCTTATCTGCGCGAGCATTTGCGTATCGGGCGACACGACACCGGGAATCTCTATGATGCCCAGATCAATATCCACGGCAATGCCAATTGTCAGCGCCTGCGCGGTATACTGTATATTCTGTTTGCTCTCACACGCAAAAATCTCTGCGGATATGCGCTCAGAACCGTTCTCCGCGTATGGAAAAGACAGCGCCCCGCCGACTTTTTCGTTGATTATCATAAGGAAATAACGCGCGTCCTCCGGGGACATGAACCCGACGAGCCTGTCGCGCCTGAATATGGCGAGGCCGTCAATTTCAACAACATCTTTGCCTGTATTCTCCACAAGGTGAAACGCCGGCAGGACCAGTTCCGTCCCTTTATCGCGGATCATATTATAGGCCTGATACAGCTGCACTTTTTGGGATGTGGAATCGACCTTGTGGTCCTCCTCGATAATTTGGGCGATTTCATAGGAGACATTGGATTTGTCCAATCCCGCCGCGCTCAGCAGGGCGCGGGCGGAATCCTCCTGCGATATCACAAGAACGGTGGTCTCCCGGGGCTCTATATCGCGCATAAACCCGTCTAAAATGCTTAGCACCCCGTCGTCGCGCGCGATTTCACGGCTGATGACCATCGTTTTCATGCTGCCGAAATAGAGCTTGTTGTAGAGCTTCTTTTTTGCGTTGCGAATCGCTTCAAAAAGTGTGGGGCCCTCTGCCGTAATCAGCAGGGACTCCTCCCCATTGCCATCCTTTATGGCGGATAAATTAACAATTTCAAGCGTCAGCATGTATGCGCCCGGTGTCTCGCCTCTGTCTATGGCGACACCGGCGACCATATTTATTTC
>JAITVU010000250.1 GCA_031285645.1 Oscillospiraceae bacterium
ATCCGCCGCTCACCCAGCAAAAATCACTTGACCGAGGAGGCACAGGAAAAGATGCGCCGAATTGAAGACTGCATTCACTGCGGCCAGTGCAAGGCGCAGTGCCCCTACGGGCTGGACGCGGCTGTGCTGCTTGAAAAAAATTATCAGGATTACAAGGAAATACTGGCCGGAAAGCCCATGTAGTGGAACCACACGGAAAAAGCAAAGGCGTTGGAAAGTATTTTCCAACGCCTTTATTGTGAACGCAGTGAAATGACTCTTATTTGGACGGGTTAACGGGAGCTGATGACGATACCAACTCAAACTCCTTCCGTATCTCTTCCGACGGCGCTTTTGTAACGAGGCTTATCACCACGACAAAGATGAAGGACAGGCAAAAACCCGGCACCAGGGAATAGAGTCCTGTTGTCTGCGCGAAGGTCGCCCCGCTCATAATCGGAATATAATCCCAAATAATAACAGTCAGGCCGCCCGCCAGTATACCGGCAACCGCCCCGGCGCGGTTGGTGCGCTTCCAGTAGAGGGAGAGCAGGACGAGCGCGCCAAACGCCGAACCGAAACCAGACCAGGCGTTTGAAACAAGCCCCATGATGCTGGATGTGCGGTCCATGGCAATGATGAAAGCAACAATCGATACAGCGACAACGCAGATGCGGCTGAACCAGACGAGATGCTTGTCTGAGGCCTTTTTGTTGACGACGCCTTTGTAGATGTCGGTTGTAATGGACGACGCTGTGACAAGCAGCTGCGAATCAGCCGTGGACATAATCGCGGCCAGTATACCGCACAGAAAAATACCGCCGATAAGCGGGACGGGCACAAACGCGCCCTGGGACATAAAGATATTCTGGATCATCTGGATAAACACGGTTTCAGGGTCGGCGAGACCCGGTAGCAGCGCCGCGCCGACGACACCAACGCCAAATACCGCAAAAGTCAGGGAGAGTAACACCCATACAATTGCAATTGTCGCCGATTTTTTAACGCTCTTCTCTTCATCAATCGCCATGAAGCGGATCAGAATATGCGGCATGCCAAAGTATCCGAGCCCCCAGGCCAGCTGCGATATAATGGAAATTGCGGAAATGGTATTGCCGCTCCCGTCCTGCATGACATTAAGGAATCCGGCCGGCAAGGCATCCGACAGGGACGACGGGCCTCCGATCGCCACAAGCGCCAGAATCGGTATTGCCAGTATGGCCACAAGCATAAGCAAGCCCTGCACAAAGTCGGTCCAGCAGACGGCTGAAAAGCCGCCGAGAAAAGTGTAAGCCAATATCAGCACAACGCCGATCACAAGCGCCAGCTGGTAATCGAGGTCGAAAACCTGCGAGAACAGCGTGCCGCCCGCCACAAAAGCCGACGCCGTGTAAACGGCAAAAAATATGGTGATAAACAGAGCCGACGCGACCTGCAGGATTTTTGAGGAATCCTTGAACCTGTTGTGGAAGTACTCAGGAATGGTGATGGAGTCGCCCGATACGATGGTGTAACGCCGCAGCCGCTTCGCGACGAAAATCCAGTTCAGTATCGTGCCGATCGCGAGCCCGACCGCTATCCATACCTGACCGCTGCCAAACGCGTAAACAGCGCCGGGCAAACCCATGAGCAGCCACCCTGACATATCCGACGCCTGCGCCGACATCGCGGCCACCCAGGAATTGAGTTTGCGCCCGCCGAGAAAGTAATCGGACAGATTGGATGACTTTTTAAAGAAAAAGAAACCGATTCCCAGCATGACCAGCGCGTACAGGACAAATGCGATAATAACCCAAACAGTGCTTGACATAACATCCTCCTCAAAATATTATTTTCGAAGCAATTTGTTGTTAAAATATAGTAAAACATATTTTCCCCGTTCTTACAAGACCAGTACCCGATATCCGCTCTAATTTGTAAAAGCTCTTCCCGCAACTGTAAACACAGGTGTACCATGGTGCGGCACTGGTTCGACGCCTGGAAGTATGATATAATTTATAATAATATTAGTAAAGAGACGGCCGAATCTTTCGGATTGATGGCCGTGATAATCGCGGAGGTTACAATGACCCTGCAACAGCTTAAATACGTCGTCGCAGTCGCCGAAAAAGGATCCATCAACGAAGCGGCAAAAAGTCTTTTTATCTCGCAGCCGAGCCTTTCCAACGCCGTGCGCGAGCTTGAGTACGAGATCAGGATCACGCTTTTTGCCCGGACAAACAGAGGCGTGACCCTCTCGCCCGAGGGCGCTGAATTTCTCGGATACGCCCGCCAGGTTCTGCAGCAGGCCGAACTGCTGGAGGAAAAATATATACGCTCGGCCCCCTCAAAGCAGCGCTTCTCCGTCTCCACGCAGCACTACGCTTTTACGGCGAACGCCTTTGTCGATTTAATCAAGGAGTTTGGCTCCGATGAATATGAGTTCACACTCAGGGAAACTAAAACGTACGACATCATCGACGACGTGCGCCATTTCCGCAGCGAGCTCGGCGTGCTTTATTTAAGCCGCTTTAACGAGTCTGTGATTCTCAAACTCCTGCGCGACAGCGATCTTATCTTCACCGAACTTTTTGTTGTGCGGCCCCATGTCTTCATCAGCCGCGAAAACCCTTTGGCAAGCCGCGAGAGCATTCGCCTTGAAGAGCTTGATGATTTCCCCTGTCTCACTTTCGAGCAGGGCGAGCAGAATTCTTTTTACTTTTCCGAGGAAATACTCAGTACGCTCGACCATAAGAAGAGCATAAAAATAACCGACAGGGCCGCGATCATCAATCTTCTGATCGGCGTCAACGCCTACACAATCGCCACTGGCATATTCCCTTTTTACCTGCACGGCGACAGCATCATCGCCGTCCCGCTTGAAGTGGACGAAAAAATGAGGATCGGCTATATTGCGCACCGGGACGCTGTGCGCACGCGGCTCGGTGACATCTATATCAACGCGCTCAGGCGGATCGGGGATACGCTTCCGCCCATTCAGAATACCGAACGCGACGGTATATAGCCTGAAGCTATATCAGGATATAGTTAATCGGTGTTATGCTATATCCAAACAATCATGTATAATCAGCGTATAGCTCTTTACATTTGAGTTAAAATCACGAAAGGAATGATCGTCATATGAGAGATGAAACAAAATGCCTGCACGCCGGGTACACACCCAAAAACACGGAGCCGCGCGTGATGCCGATTGTCCAGAGCACCACCTATGTCTTCGATTCCACCGATGATATCGGCGCCGTTTTTGACGACCCGACGAAAAACCTTATTTACTCCCGCTTCGCCAACCCCACAGTCATGGCGGTGGAGGCCAAGATCGCCGCCCTTGAGGGCGGCGCGGCCGCCATGTGTACGTCGTCGGGCCAGGCGGCGTCACTCCTCTCCATCCTCAATCTCTGCGACGCGGGCGACAGTTTTATCAGCACGACGCAAATTTACGGCGGCACAGTCAACCTTTTTTCCTATACGCTCAAGAAGCTGGGCATCGAGTGCGTCTTTGTGGATGCCGACGCCGATGCCGCAACCATCGACGCGGCGTTCAAAGCCAACACAAAAGCCGTCTTCGGTGAAACGCTGGCCAATCCCGCGCTGAAAGTCCTTGACATTGAGAAATTCGCCAAAGCCGCCCACGCGCACGGCGTGCCGCTCATCATCGACAACACCTTTGCGACGCCGATCCTCTGCAAACCGTTTGAATACGGCGCGGACATCATTGTCCACTCCACGTCAAAATACATGGATGGTCATGCCCTTCAGGTCGGCGGCGTGATCGTGGACAGCGGGACGTTCAACTGGGCGAACGGCCGCTTCCCCGCTTTTACCGAGCCGGACGAATCCTACCACGGCATCTCCTACACCGAGACATATAAGGAAAGCGCGTATATCATCAAAGCCAGGATGCAGCTCATGCGCGATTACGGCGTATATCCCTCCGCTCACTCCGCTTTCCTGCTCAATCTCGGCTTGGAAACACTGGCTTTGCGCATGGAGCGCTACTGTGAAAACGCCCTGAAGGTTGCGCGGCACCTTCAAAAGTCCGACAAGGTCGCGTCCGTCACCTATCCCGGCCTGCCCGGCGATTCAAACTACGCCTTGGCACAAAAATACCTTAAAGGCTCCAGCGGCGTTATCTCCTTCGTCATCAAGGGCGGCAAGGAAAACGCGGTCAAATTTATGGACGCCCTGACGCTCGCCTCCAACGAAGTTCATGTCGCCGACATCCGCACCTGCGTGCTGCACCCGGCCAGCGCCACACACCGGCAGCTTACGCCTCAGCAGCTGGTCGCGGCGGGTATTGAACCCGGCATGATCCGTTTCTCTGTGGGCCTGGAAAATATCGATGACATCATCGAGGATATCGACAGAGGTTTTCAGGCCGTGTAAAATGACTGATATAAAAGAAACCGCCGAAAGATAATTTTCTTTCGGCGGTTTCTTTTATGCTTCTTTATTCAGTGAGCAAGCGCATATTTCAGGACTCCTCCAATATACGCTCCAGCCAGATCGACGCGATATTCATCGCGTCATACAAGTTACCCTTTTCAGTCTTCTTTTTGATTCTGTCCTTCGGGCTGGCGTTGTCGTCCGTGGATAAAATTTGAATTGTGACCTTTGTCGGCAGCTTGAGGTCCGAAAACGCTTCCGTGTCCGCCAACTGCAGCATCGCGACATAAGGCTGCGCCATGTCACCGTAA
>JAITVU010000278.1 GCA_031285645.1 Oscillospiraceae bacterium
GGGATTAGAGCCTTTAGCTTTTCCGTATATTTTCTCAAATCAGGCACATTCATCCTCCTTCCGCACGAGTCATGGCATCCTGCGGACCGCCGCTCTCCCCGGCATCCGCATAGCCGAGCCTCACTTTGAGGCCAAGGCTGTTTGCGAGTTCCCTGTGGATGGCGTCATGCCTGTATTCGTGCGCTTTTTCGAGCGTGACGTCCACGCTTTCTATCTCGGGACCATTTTGTCCGTTTGTATTAATGTTTATGGTGATGTCCATATACTTTATGCCCATTTCCGCACATTTTTCCGCAATAATTTTTTTGATGTTATCCTCCGCCGCCCGGCCTGTCTGCGACCCGACCATGTCGGTGAGCGCCTTGGCCCGGCGCTCAATCTCCTCCTGCGAATATGTCTCTGTCTGAATCTGTATATTCGGAAACTCAACCGCGATGGGCAACAGCAGGCAGCAGAGGAAAAAAACAGATACCGTGATGCTGAACACCTTTTGCAGATTACCCTTGGGCAGGATGAGGCGCGCGATACCGCATGTCACCATCGCCACACAGGCGGAAAAAGCCCACTGCCTGATACCGTCCATAAACAGCCTCCTATAAACATCCTGAATTAAAACGCGAATCATACAGTTTCGCAAGCAACCCCGCGCGCGTCGCAAAGCGCCCGCATTGAAATAAGGTCTTTTCCCTGTTCTGCGGGCGTGATAGGAAAGTTGACGCGCCGCAGCGCGTCATTTCATTGCCCGCTGTGTACTCATACGCGCGCGGTATGGCCCTTCCAACGTTGTAAGCACCAAAACTCTTTAACTCTTCCGGTTATCCATATCCGGGTGGGTCCGGGAGGTGGCCCCTCCCGGCGTCTTTTGGTTCCTTTGTGACGAGACAAAGGAACTGCCCGTCGCGGCACGAGCGACAAGCCCCGCTGCACAGCAGCGCCTTGCCCTGTCGCGGCATCAGCGACATGCCTCACCTTGCTAAAAGGCTTTAAACTAAAGAGGTCGCAGACTCTTAACTATGCTCAGAATAACAGGTTGGATACCGTCTCACTCATGTGTCATTTTGAGTGACATGACAACGTATCGCTACGCTCCCGCCCCCGTGACAAGGACAACCGTGGTGGATACAATCAGCAGCAGGGCATAGCATAAAATGATCGCAAGCAATATTCCCAGCACCGTCGAGCAGGCTTTAAGCACCGACGACACGGCGGGCACGCCGATGATATCCCCGGCCACAACGCCGATGTTGGTGATGAGATACCAGATCAAGGCCTTCATAAAAACAGGCAGGAATGTAAACAGGGCGACAATGATGCCATACGCGCCAACCGATGTCTTAATGAGCCTGAGGCAGCCCTGTGCGGCTGTGTACGCCTCTGAAAGCGCGCTGCCCACAACGGGGACAAAGCTGCCGATCAGGAACTTGGCTGTCTTGGTTGTAACGGAATCCGCGCCGGTGCTGACCATGGTCTGCACGGAGAGCAGACCCACAAACAGGGTGAAGATAAAACCCAGCGCCCACGTGACGACGGTCTTGATCGTATTGGCAGCGGACGAGATGTTTACTTCGGGCACGAGCGCGCCCACAATGCACAAGGCGAGGTAAACGCTCATCAGGGGCACCAGCGTCTGCGCGACCACCTGCGCGATGACCTGGCAGGTTGAAAAGAGAAAAAGATTGTAGGTCGCGCCTGTCACGGGCTGACCGGCCGCGACAAGCGCCGCGGAAAAGACGGGGACAAAACTGATCATAAAGTAAGAGGCGTCGCGGATCGCCTTTGTCGTCTGCATAATGCAGTCTATAATAGGTGCGGCCACAGAAAGGACAATACATAAAACCGAAACTGTGCCGAAAATCCCCGAAAGCGACGTGTCCCACGAAGCGGTTTTAAGGCCGTTGAGAAAGGCGCAAAGCAAAATGATGCCCACCAGGGCGCCAAGTGTGCGCACCGGGCTCTTAAGCTGGTGCAGGAGCGCCGCCCAAAGCGCCTTGAAAAAATCCCCGGGGGAGAGCTGAAGCATGCTCTTCACCGACATGTCGTAAAGACCCGTCTCCTCCAGAAGCTCCCTGGCATCCTCAGGAACACTCTGCATCAACTCGTCCCGACCGAGCGCGTCGAGCTGGCTTTCGGTGTCAAATCCGCCCGCCAAATCACCGCCGTAATCGTATTCAATATCGGGTTCCGCCGCCGATACAGGCATACACAGCGCCATGACAGCGACAAGGAAAAAAATCATCCGTCTCACATTATTCACATCTTTCATATGCCATACAGGTTTAAAACCCGTCCAGTTCTAAACCGCGGCGGGCTTTGCCCGCTGCCATGCGGCGTTTGCTACCCATTTACACCAATCGCACAGTGTGGCCTTGTCCGGATCAAACAGCCTTGTCCACTTATTAAAGGTCAGTATCGGCGCTCCGCTTTCTGCTCTTACGCCGCCGAAATCAACCCGTAAACCACATTGAGGACTTGCTCGAACAGCGGCAGACTGACGACAAGCACCGCTATTTTTCCGGCCATTTCAATTTTGGCCGATATGGCGCTCTCCCCGGCGTCCTTGCATGTGTCGCAGGCAATTTGGGTGACAAAGCAGATGCCCAGCGCCTTGACAAGCACCGCCGCGTACGCGGACGGCACACCGGCGCTGTCTATAAGCGCGCGTATGCGGTCAATGATATCAACCGTATCCGAAAACAGGGCGAAAAGAATGAAAACACCCGCCGCGAGCGATAGAATCAGTGCAAACTCAGGGCGAACCTGCCTGAGCATGACGCACAAAATCGCCGCAATGAGGCCAACGCCGATAATAGCCAGTATATTCATGGCGTCAATAGAGCCCGAAAACGCTCTTAACGGTTTCGAACAGGCTGTTGATCACCGGAATCATCATCATGAGTACGACAATGACGCCCGCGAGCGTCGTCATCATAGCCATGTCGTCCCGGCCCGCGCGGGTGAGAACCTGATTGAGAATCGCCACAATGATGCCAATCGCCGCAATGCGAAAAATAAGATCTACTTCCATAGTCGTTATGACCCGCGCCAGCAGGCGGGCCATTCCTCCTTTACTGAGTATAAAGAGTCATCCGACTCCCGGAGTCGAAGCAATAAGTAGAGTTTACTTGCGCCTGGTCCTTTCTCACCCGCTGTTGTACGACATAAAGGCTGATAATAAAACGAGCCGGCGCATTAGGTATCAATTGGAAAAACAACCTTTTTTGTTTTATCAAATATTTTATATAATGATGATCGCTATGGCGACGCCGCCCAAAACGCCCAGCGTCCTGTAAAGTTTCGCGTATTTCTGTTCATATTCCCGCGCGGCGCCCAGCCTGGATTCAAGCAGCTTCGCCGTATAGTCAAGCGCCGAAAGCTGGCTGTCAAGGTCCGCGCAGCCCAGGATGTCGGCCAGCGCCAAAAGCGCCTGCGTCTCCTGAGGCCCGAGCCTGCCCGGAACCTCGCGGAGCGCCTGCCGCCAGCTTTCGGGAAACGAGAGGCCCGCCCGCATCAGCTCACGGCACTTCGCCGGGTAGCCAAGGCGCTCAAACTGCTGCGTGGAAGCCACGCTGTCCATCAGTGAAAACATGCTGGGCTGTAAATATTTGAGCCGGTCAGAAAGTTGTCCAAGCAGAGCGGCGCTCCCCTCGATTGCCGCCACCCGCCCCGACAGGTTCATGGCCATGAGGCCCCCTGTCATCGAGCAGCAGAGTATGATGAAAAGCATTCCCGTCAGCTTGAGCAAGCAAATCCCCCGTTTCCATAATTTCTATGATTTCGCCGGGGTTGTCCGCGCCGCCCAGGCGGATCAGCGTGTCAAACACGCCGTATTCAAGCAGACGGCGGATCTGCCGGCGTCCGAGAAGCTCCGCAAAGCTGGCGGCGTGCGCCGACGCGATGATTTTAACGCCGCAGTTCACGCTGTCCAGCATACCGCTGACCTCCGCTTCCCCGCCGATTTCATCGCAGATGATGATTTGGGGGGACAGCGTGCGCACCGCCGTGAGGATGCCCTCGGCCTTTGGATAGCCGCTGAGCACGTCGCAGCAGGGGCCCAGATCATTTTGCGGCACGCCGTCGTACACAGCGCCCAGTTCCCCGCGCTCGTCAATCACGGCGACTTTGCGGTACCCGCCGACCCGTCCCGTGGAAATCTGGCGCGCCAGGTCGCGCAGAACCGTGGTTTTCCCTGTGGAGGGCGCGCCCACGATCAGAAGCCCGCGCAAATTGCCGCGCAAAACGCGCTCGACAATGGGCGTCGCCGCGCCGTGAATATCCCGCGCGATGCGCAGATTGATCGATGTGACGTCGCGTATGGAGGAAATCCCGCCGCCGCTTAAAACCGCCGTGCCGCATATGCCGGCGCGGTGCCCGCCCAGCAGCGATATGTAGCCGTTTTTCAGCTCGTCCTGATGGCTG
>JAITVU010000297.1 GCA_031285645.1 Oscillospiraceae bacterium
AATGGCCGCCTCCTCTTTGTTGGGACTGATGATCCTTCCGACCGTCATCGGCATCACGGAAAGCGCGGTCCGGGCCGTGCCGGGTGAACTTTACGAAGGGGCGGTGGCGCTGGGCGCAAGCCGTGAACGGGCGGTGTTCCGTGTCATCCTCCCCGCCGCCAAATCCGGCATTTTAGCGGCGGTGGTGCTTGGAATCGGCCGCGCTGTCGGCGAGACGATGGCAGTCATCATGGTGGCCGGCAATCAGGCGCGCATGCCTGCCGGGATTTTCAAGGGCGTTCGCACCCTCACGGCCAATATCGTACTTGAAATGGGATACGCCGCCGAACTGCACCGGGAAGCCCTGATCGCCACCGGCGTCGTGCTGTTCGTGTTTATTCTGCTGATTAATCTGCTGTTTTCGGCGCTGCGGAAGGACGGTGCGCAATGAAGGAAAGAGCTTTCGGTGCTATACATGATATGCTCACCCGCCTGGCGGCTGTCTTTTTTCGCGTGAGATCCCGGCTGACCGCCCTTGTCCTTCGGACAGTGACCTGGCTGGCGGCGGGACTAACCTTCGGCGCGTTGTTTTTCCTCCTGGGGCATATTTTGATAAACGGCATCCCGTATATAAAGCCGTCGCTTTTTGCGTGGGAGTACAACACCACGAATGTCTCTTTGCTTCCCGCACTCGTCACAACGGTCTTCATGGTGGCGCTTGCGCTGGTTGTCTCTGTGCCGCTGGGCCTGTTCACCGCCATATACCTCGTGGAATACGCCAAACGGGGCAGCCGGCTGGTCAAGCTGATACGGGTGACGGCCGAAACACTCTCCGGCATCCCCTCCATTGTATACGGGCTGTTTGGACTGTTATTCTTTGTCACATGGCTGGGATGGGGATTTTCCCTCGCGGCCGGGACATTGACGCTCGCCATTATGATTCTGCCGCTCATTATGCGCACAGCCGAGGAAAGCCTGAAAGCCGTACCCGACACTTACCGGGAGGGCGCCTTCGGCCTTGGCGCGGGACGGCTGCGCACGGTCTTCCGGATTGTCTTGCCCGCCGCCGCGCCCGGCATTCTGGCGGGTATCATTCTGGCAATGGGCCGCATCGTTGGGGAAACCGCCGCCCTGATCTACACGGCGGGAACGGTGGCCCAAATTCCGAACAGCCTGCTGGCTTCCGGGCGGACTTTGGCCGTTCACATGTATGCTCTTTCAAGCGAGGGGCTCTATACCGGGCAGGCATACGCCACAGCGGTTGTCCTGCTGATCGTGGTGGTGGGCATCAACGCGCTGTCGGCCGCGCTTGCAAGAAAAATAGCGAGGGGGTGATACTTGTGGACAAAATCAACCTGAATCATGTGGCGCTGTGGTATAATGACTTTAAGGCGCTCCACGGTATTACAATGGACATTGAGGCGAACGAGATCACCGCCTTTATCGGCCCGTCCGGCTGTGGTAAATCAACGCTGTTAAAATGCCTCAACCGTATGAACGACCTGGTGGAAGGCTGCAAAGTCACCGGCGGGATCCTGCTTGACGGCGAGGATATTTATATCAATCAGGACATCAATCATCTCCGGAAACGGGTTGGCATGGTGTTTCAAAAGCCCAACCCGTTCCCCATGAGCATATACGACAATATCGCGTTTGGGCCGCGTACACACGGGATCAATTCACGCCTGAAACTGGACGCCGTTGTCGAGAAAGCCTTGCGGGACGCGGCGATTTGGGATGAAACCAAGGACCGGCTGAAAAAGAGCGCCCTGTCCCTGTCTGGAGGCCAGCAGCAGAGGCTTTGTATCGCGCGGGCTCTGGCTGTGGAACCGGAAGTGATTTTGATGGATGAACCGACTTCGGCGCTCGACCCGATTTCCACATCCAAAATTGAAGATTTGATGGCCGAACTGAAATTGAAATATACGGTTGTGATCGTCACCCACAATATGCAGCAGGCGACGCGCATCTCCGATAAGACGGCATTTTTCCTGCTTGGCGAACTGATTGAATATGATGAGACCGAGCGGCTGTTTTCCATGCCCAAGGATCAGCGGTGCGAAGATTATATCACAGGGAGGTTCGGATAATGCGCAGTACGTTTGATAAACAGCTGCAAACATTGAATACCCAGCTTATTGAAATGGGCATGCTTGTTGAAACGGCGATTGCCGCCTCCGTTGAAGCGCTGAAAAAGCAGGATGTGCAGCTCGCGAAAAAGGCCATTGCTTCCGACGCGGAGGTCGACCAGAAGGAAAAGGACATTGAGACGTTATGCCTGAAACTGCTGTTGCAGCAGCAGCCGGTGGCAAAAGACCTGCGCCTGATCTCGGCGGCGCTGAAAATGATTACCGATATGGAACGCATCGGCGACCAGGCCGCCGACATCGCCGAGATTTCCATTTACCTTTCCGGGCAGCCCGCCGTCAAGAAATTGGAGCATATCCCACAGATGGCCGAGGCGACGGCTAAAATGGTGACGGAGAGCATTGACGCCTTTGTTAAGAAGGATTTGGCGCTCGCCCGTCAGGTCATAGATTACGACGACATCGTGGACGCCCTGTTCGACGCCATAAAAAGCGACCTGATCGAGCTTATAGGGGCCGACAGCGCGAATGGCGGGCGGGCCATCGACCTGATTATGATCGCGAAATATTTGGAGCGCATCGGCGACCACGCAGTCAATATCGCGGAGTGGGTTGTATTTTCCATTACGGGAAAGCACGTCGGCGCGACGGAAACGGAAGGTGAATAGATGCGTACGATCTTTATTGTCGAAGACGACGAGGATATCCGAGAACTGACTGTGTACGCGCTGGAAAACGCCGACTGCGCCTGCAGCGGATTTGAGGACGGCAATCATTTTTTCTCCGCGCTGGAGAAAGCGTCCCGCCCGCCCGATCTCGTGCTGCTTGACATCATGCTGCCGGGCGACGACGGCTTGACGATTCTCAAAAAACTGCGCGGCCACGCTAGGTACGGGGAAATCCCCATTATTATGCTGACGGCGAAGGGCAGCGAAGCGGATAAGGTGAAGGGGCTTAATTTTGGCGCGGACGACTATATTGCCAAGCCCTTTGGCGTGACCGAGCTCATCGCCCGCATAGGCGCGGTGCTGCGCAGGGCCAAAAGCGCGCCGATGGAGAACATCGCGCTGACTTACCGGAACATCACGCTGGACAGCCTGCGTCATATCGCGACAGTGGATGGCGAGGCGGTTTTATTAACGTTTATGGAGTTTGAGTTGCTCCATTACCTGCTGCTGAACGCGGACATTGTTTTAAGCCGGGATAAGCTGATGGACGCCGTGTGGGGCTACGATTATGAAGGCGAAAGCCGGACGGTGGATATGCATATCAAATCCCTGCGGCAAAAACTGGGCGCGGCGGGCATCCATATCAAAACAGTACGGAACGTCGGCTATAAGATCGGGGTGTGATGGGAATGACCAAGCGTATTTTTCGCACGATGAGCCTGCTCATTTCCCTGACGGTGCTTGTCTTTTCCGTTCTGTGGGGTTTGGCGTTTTTCAGGCAGTTCGGCGCACAGGTTAAGGACGGCCTTAAGACACTTCGCGTTTCCATTATTGATCAGGCGGGGAATGTCACGTTTGACAATATGGCCGAATTGGACATGTTGGGAAATCATCTTGACCGCCCGGAAGTAGCCGACGCAATAAGAAACGGCACGGGGGAGAGCGAACGCTTTTCCGATACGCTGGGCGAAACCACCCACTACTATGCGGTGCGGATGGCGAGTGGCGATATTGTGCGGCTGGCGCTGGAAACAGACAGCGTATTTACCATACTTTACGGCTTCGTTCCCCTTTTATTGGTTTGTCTGCTGTTGGCGTCGGGTGTTTCCTTCTTCCTGGCCCGGCGGCTTACAAAAAGGATTGTCGCGCCCATCAACAATATTGATTTGGACGCGCCCGAACTGGGCAATTACGACGAGCTGTTGCCGCTTGTCAAAAGGATAGAAACCCAAAAAAGGGAACTTTCAGCGCAGCTGGGCGAAATTGAAAGCCGGGCCGCGACCATATCGGCGATTACGGGGAATATGAAAGAAGGGTTGTTGCTGCTTGATACGAACGGCAAGGTCTTGCTCGCCAATGAAAGCGTCCATAATATTTTAGCTCAGGATATAGCCGTCGGCAATGACATGATTACGGTCTACCGCGACGCGGATTTTCTTGCACAGGCCAAAAGATGCCTGAGCGGAGAAAAAACGGAAATGGTCTTATGCCTTAACAATCGGTATTACAGCGTCTATTTCAGCCCTGTTTTTGAAAAGGCCCAGATCGGCGGCGCGGTGATACTGTTTATTGACATTACCGAGCGGTACGCGGCGGAAGCCCAGCGCAAGGAATTTTCGGCCAATGTGTCCCACGAACTGAAAACGCCTCTGACCACTATCGCGGCCTTGTCTGAAATGATTGCGGACGGTACCGCAAAGGACAAGGATATACGGCCGTTTGCCGATAAAATAAAGAGCCAGTCTAGCCGCCTGATCAACATTATTGACGATATTATCAAGCTGTCCGAATTTGACGAGGGCGGCATTCCCAAAGAGCACACCCGATTTAATCTGTACGATTTGGCGGAAACGGTCATCGGGAGTCTGGATGAAAAGGCAAAAGAGCGGCATGTGACGGTCGATTTGCGCGGCGAGTCTCAGCAATATATGGTGGGCAATATGCGTATGATCGATGAACTGCTGTTCAATCTCGTCGACAACGCCATCAAGTATAATTATGAAGGCGGGCGCGTTGATGTGGCCTTATCGGGTAATGAAGGGGAAATAAAACTGGCCGTTGAGGACACCGGCGTTGGCATCCCGAAGGAGCATTTAAGCCATATATTCGAGCGCTTTTACCGGGTAGACAAATCCCGCTCCAAAAAGACGGGCGGCACGGGACTGGGGCTGTCCATCGTGAAGCATATTGCCGAATTTCACGGTGGGCGCGTTGAAGTGGAAAGTACGGTGGGTGAAGGGACGGCCATCACAATAACATTTCAACAGCAGGAATAACCAGCCGATTCGCGCGCTCTCGGCCCTCGCGAATTGCTATAAGGCCGAGATAAACACCGACAGGCAAGGCAGACACGCAGGCGGAAATACGCAGACGGTGTATCCGAAGGATACCGCCCTGCGGGGCGGCGGGGATCTAAGCTGCGGCGCGGCGAGCCGCGGGGAATCAGACCCGCCGTGTCATTGAAAAAGCGCCGCGTGTAGCGGCGCTTTCGATATGCTTATACCCAATATCCGATTAAAAAGCAGATAAAAACGAGCGACGCGTTTTAGATAAAACGCGTTCTGAACGACGTTTTTATCGCTCTTTTTAACGGATATTGGTATTACCGGCGCGAAAGCCGATTTGGAGTGTGAACAAATCATGGGCTTAACCTTTCATAAAATGATCAATGGCCTCCGCCGGCATAAACGTTCTCTCCATGATCTGCTCTTTTGTAAGTCCCTCGCTGTATAAGCGGCGTATCATAACGCCCATATCTTCGCCAACTTCGACAATGTGCTTGTCCGGATCATAAAAACGAAGCACCTTCTGTCCGTAGGGCATGACGGTTTCGCTGACAATATCCACGCCCGCATCCCGGACTTTTGAGGCAAAACCGTCAAAATCCGTTTCCTCAAAATAGAGCTCCTTATCATGACCGCCGTATCGGAACACGCTTTGTTCCGAGCCGGTAAACGCTGTCCAAGAGGCTTCTGTCTGCGCGGCGAGTCCGCCTGAAAACGCGACGTTGACACCTAAATCACCAATGATTGTCAGCCCGAGCAGAGAGGTGTAGAATGCTTTGGTCTTTTCAATATCCTTTACCACGAGCATGGTTCCTTTGAATTCCATACGACATCTCCTTCAACATCTTGTACATGACTGTATCTTGAATAAAGTATAGCAAAAAAAGTGCTGTAATGCCACAGGGCATAGCGGGAGAACGACAGGACTCGCCAAGTGCGAGCCCGCACCGACATAAGCGAATAAAGCAAAAAAAGGCCGTCAGCTAGCTGACGGCTTTTTAATAATGCGGGTAACAGGAATCGAACCTGCACGGTCTCCCACTGGATCCTAAATCCAGCGCGTCTGCCAGTTCCGCCATACCCGCATAAAACGCCGCGTTTTTTACACCATGTCATTATATAGTATGCGTTTGGGCTTGTCAACAAGCCGGTTGAAAGCGGTGTCAAACAAGCTTGTCGCTGGTACCGCAACGGATTTTGTCGCTCGTGCCGCAACAAAGCAAGGCGCTGCTGTGCAGCGAGGCCTGTCGCTCATGCCGCGACGGGCAGTTCCTTTGTCTCGTCACAAAGGAACCAAAAGACGCCGGGAGGGGCCACCTCCCGGACCCGCCCGGATATGGATAACCGGGAAAATTAAAGAGTTTTGGTACGTTTAACGTTGGAAGGGCCCTACCGCGCGCGTGTAGTTGCACAGCGGGCATTGAAACGACGCGCTGCGGCGCGTCAACTTTCT
>JAITVU010000352.1 GCA_031285645.1 Oscillospiraceae bacterium
TTTAAAGCCATGGACACCCTTTCGGGCCATGGCCTTGTCACCGGCGTCCTGCTTGACCCTGTTTTACCCTACCTGACGGATTCAGAGGACAATATCCGCCGCATCGTCCAAAAAGCCAAATATCATGGCGCGCACTATATATACGCCTCCATGGCCGTGACAATGGAGGGGATCCAGCGGGAACACTTTTACGCTGAGTTAGAGCGGTTCGCCCCCGGCGTCGCCGATCTGTACAAGAAAAAGTATAAAGCCTCTTACCGCTGCCGTGTGCCCCACTTGGATAAACTGTGGCACGCCTTCGCCGACGAATGTGAAAAACACCATATCATCTATGATATGCGCGCCGTGAACCAGCGCATTCGGGCAGGATATGATATTTCCGAGCTGCACATTGGTCAATAAGGCGCCCCAAAGGCGCGGCATTTGAATCAAATTTTTGAGTTTTAAGTAAAAAAATCAACATATCATATATCATAGCAAAGCCCCTTTAAAACAGTCTGAAAGATAAGGGAATGTGCGATTGCCTCAACTTCAAAAACGGTATGTGGCATGATGAAGCGTGCGTGCGCCTTGACGGGACGCACAGCCGCCAGCTTCTATATCGCGCTCATTGTTTATCGCCTGATCCGGGCAAATGATCCTACAGGCCCCAAAGCTTCTCCGCATAGGCTCTGACCGTCGCGTCCATGGAAAATGAGGCGCAGCCAAGCATATTCATAAATCCACGCCGCGAAAAGCCGTGATGTCCTTCACTGTCGCGCGCGGCCTGAAGCATGGCTTCACGGCAGGAAGCGAAATCGGCTATCACGCCGTTGGGATCGGGCGGCGCCGCATCCGAACCCTGGACCAGTTCCTGATGCAGAATCCTGAAAATCCCCGTGCCCCCATCGTCAAAGGCGCCGTTGATCAGGCTGTCGACCGCCCTTTTTATCCTTGGATCCCGCGCATAAGGGTCCGCGGGCGCGGCCGTTTTCCTGTTCCGTTCATTGCCGGGACGGCCGAAGGGATAGTTGTTGCCTTTTCCCGCGGCGCCGAAAATCGCCGCGTTGGCGCCGTTTAACGCGCCCGCCGTCACAGCGCCGTTCAAGGCCAGTTTAATGGCGCCCGAGCTATAATACCCGGCATTGGCCGCGGCCGGCTGCAGCGCGATTTCAGCCGCCGGGATGATTCTCTGCGCGAGCGTCACATTATAATCCGGCACAAAAAAGAGCTGCATAGTCCGGCTTACGGCCGGTTCCGCGTTTATGCGCGCGGCGATCTCGCTGATCAATTTGATGACGCCCCCGGCTTTTTCATCGCCGGGCGCGGCTTTCCCCGAAAAAAGAAATGTGCCCGGCGGCATCCGGACGTCCTCGCCGTCTTTTACGGCATAGTATAAATCCAGCAAAACAAGGGCGGTCAGCAGCAGGCGGTTGCGCGCGCTCACGGCCTTGATCTCAACATTTAAAAGGCGCGCAGGATCGATGGCGACGCTTTTTTTTGATTTAAGCCACGCCGCCAGCGCTTGCTTGTTGCGCTGCTTAATCTGCCTGAAGCGCGTCATCACGCCCGCGTCATCCGCATATTTATCCAGTGATTTAAGGCGCGCCAGATCCGTGATCCACGCGTCGCCGCCCAGAAGTTCCGTAATCATATCCGACAGCGCCGGATTGCATAAGGCCAGCCAGCGGCGCTGGGTCACGCCGCCCTGAATCCTCACAATACGTCCGGGATCACGTTGATGCCACTCGGCAAATGTTTTGTTCTTGAGGGCGTCCTCATGGGTTTTTGACAGGGCGGCCGTGTGGGCGCTGCCATAGACGGCAATCCTGGCCATATGGACGCTGCTGCCGCTGAGCATGCGGTACGCGCTCTGTTCCCGGCGCGGGATGTCTTCCCCGGTGAGCTCCAGCCACACCTTTTTATCAATGAGGCGCACAACGTCAAAAATGTCCGGCAGCACGGTGCGAAACAGCGCGGTGTTCCATTTTTCCAAAAGCTGCGGATCCACTGTGCGGTTACAGTAGGAAAACGTCCGTACAGCTATGTCGAAGGCCTGGTCAAACGTGCACGCATACTGGTGGGTGAGTACGCGGATCAGTTCCGGTATGGCGATCGCGGGTTGCTCGCCGTTGATATGGATGGCCAGCGCCTGCGGAAAACGCGCGAAATCAGAACCATAAAGGCGCTCAAAACCCCGGCATAAATCCTGGATCGTCGCCGAGCAGAAAAAGTATTGCTGCTTAAGGCGCAGCACCTTCCCGGCGCGCTGGCTGTCGTCCGGAAAAAGAAGGGCGTTGATGCCCGCGGCGGACACGCTCTGCGAAAAAGCGGCTCCCATGCCGTCCCGCCGGTAATTTACGTAGCTGAACTCGTCGGCAGGCTCCGCCTGCCACAGGCGCAGCCGCCCGATTCCGGCCTTTTTCCCCGGGACTCCGTACCCGATAATGGGCATATCAAAGGGAATGGCCCGCACGCGGTGCCCATTAAAAGCCACCTCAACCATTTCGTTTTCCCGGCGCACGGACCACGGGTCCGCATCGGCGAACCAGTCGTCCGCGCTCTCCGTTTGCATGCCGCCGTCGAGCCCCTGGCGGAAATAGCCGTAACGATAGCGCATGCCGTAACCGTCGACGGGGAGCGCCAGCGTCGCCGCCGAATCGAGCAGGCACGCCGCGAAGCGCCCTGAAGACGAGACGCCGAGCGGCGGCTCCGCAACATCCTCCATGGCGCCGAAATCACGGCCATGGCGCTGAAAATACTCCCGCACCTGATCCAACGCGCCCAGCGCGAGCAAATTGTTATAAACGGCGCGCCCAATAAGGAACTCGCCGGAAAGAAAGGCCACCCGCTTTTTCCCCGGTTCCCAGGCCGTCCGGTTTTTCCAGTCCTGCGCGATCTGCGCCATAACGGCACCGCCCAGCGCGCGGTGTAAATCCATTGGCGCGGCCGAACCGGGGGAAAGCGCGTCGAGCCTGTCGCTGAATGCTTCCAGCAGCTTCATAATCAATGGCCGATAGAATCTCGGACCTCGGCCATCCTCCTTCCCGTTTATGGTTTGTGTTAAACACTGTTGCAAAGCCGTAAAAGCGTCCCGCATTTCACTTAAAACGCGGGTTGCGCTTTTACGACGTCATACAAATCAGCACGCCGCAACGGCTGAAAACACACACCACACAAACGGGAATTTCTTTGCGTCTATCGCCATAGCGCCATCAGGAAACTCAGATCGGCAGGCGGGCAAACTCATATCCACCCCGTCCAGCCCTGTCATGCTATTCTAAGCCAATGATGGAACACTGAGAAAATCAGCCGGAAAAACACCGCCGCCCCGGCTCATCTTATATTTTTTGCGCTGATTATGCCATTTAAGCCGGCGCCTTACGGCCACGGCAATATGTCCCGGCAAGCTGTCCGAGTTTCTTTGCCGTATCGGCCGAGGCCGCGCCCGGCCTCATACGCCACAGCCAGTTTCCCTCGCTGTACCCGGGCGTGTTCATGCGCGCGGCGGAGCCAAGCCCCAGCACATCCTGCATCTGCACGATCACGCGGTTGGCGGGCGTGGCGTAAAGCCCGCGTATAAAAGACCAGTGCGCCGTTCCTTCGCTAGCGATACTGAAGTATTGCATGGCAAAACGCGCTTCGTCCGGATCCGCGTTTTTGAGCCAGCCCCGCACGGTGTCGTTGTCGTGGGTGCCGATATAGCCGACGCAGTCCTTAATAAAATTATGCGGCAGGTAATCCGATTCGCTTTTGGGATCGAAGGCAAACTGGAGCACTTTCATGCCGGGCAGGCCGCTGTCTTTAAGCAGGCGGCGCACACCGTCGTCCAGCAATCCGAGATCCTCCGCAATCAGGCTGCATCCCGGCACGGCGCGCCGCGCCGCGCGTATAAAATCCATACCCGGCCCTTTAAGCCATACGCCTGTTTTAGCCGTGCCGGATCCGACGGGAACCGCCCAATATGAGGCGAGCGCGCGGAAGTGGTCGATGCGCACGCTGTCAAACAGGGACGCCGATACGCGCAGGCGCTCAGTCCACCAGCGATAGCGGGTGCGGCGCAGGTATCCCCAGTTATAGAGGGGGTTGCCCCAGAGCTGGCCGTCG